>NZ_JBNPOJ010000003.1:0-157404 GCF_050315115.1 Peptoniphilus sp. SGI.035 | reverse complement strand
AAGATAAAAATAAGCAGAACAAAATTTTAACCCTGCAAACAAAATTCAGAAGAAGAAATTTCTTTTAGGTAATTAAGACTTAACCAATGAGTCAAGCAAGCGATGAGATTGATGACAATGGACAAGAGGGACCATGTAAATTATGACATTTGGCAAAAGCAAGACGATATCCAAACAACTGAAGGTAAAGTTTTTATCCAGTCCTTAGATGGATTAAGGATATATCTTCATACGAACAGCCAGCTGGAAATATAAGTCAGACAAAGAAAAATCCACAGAAAAGATTGACGGAGTTATAGCTATATGGTACTTGATAGGGCTATTAGAAGCAGAAATGATACCAGTGAATCTATTTATGATGACAGAAGACTAATTGTTTTTTAACTGGTATAATAAAAAATAGTTATATGAGATGTTATGAAGGTGATTATATGAGAGAAAGCAGACCAGATTTTAAAGATATAAAAACATTTGAAGAATTTAATACATATTATTGGTTTCGAGAAGAACTTTCACAAATTTGTAAATCTCTTGGACTAGAGTGCAGTGGCACAAAAAAGGAACTGAATCATGTTATAGAAGAATATTTCAAAGGCAATAAAATAGAGAAATCTTCAAGGAAAGTAAATAAGAAAAAAATAGACGTAATAACTCTAGATACTTCATTACTTGAATGTGGATTTTCATTCAATCAAAAATTTCGAAACTATTTTTCAGAAATAACGGAAACTAGATGCTTTAAATTTAATGCTGATATGGCAACGGCTTGGCGAAAAGTAAAAAGAAAGAACGATGAAAATTTTACCATTAAAGATATGTTAGATGTTTATTATAGAGAGTCAGACTATGCCAAGTATGATAATTCAGCTTGTCAGTGGAATCAATTTCTAAAAGATTTTTGTACAGATGAATTTAGTAATAATTATTCTAATAAATTAAAGGTTGCAGCTATACTCTGGAAAGAAATTAGAAATTCAAAAAATGAAAAAATTTATTCAAGGGAACTTCTAAAAGAATACGGATACAAAATAGAGGATTACTGTAAGTAAACAGCTTTTATTTTGTATAACTGAGACCTTTTAACCGTAACTCCTACTTATTGTTAAAAATTATATATCTGTTACCTTATAGTTAATATATGACTTGGCAATAAATTGAAGAGGATAGGAAATATGAATAAGTATAGAAGCATCGAAGAGCAATTTGAAAAACATCGTAATGAAATAAAAGCTATTTCAATGTCAAAATACATGAGAAATAAATTTTTATTTTTTGGTATTGCAACTCCTGAAAGGAGAAAAATCTATAATGAATTCTTGAAAATTGAAAAGAAAAATGGAGTTGTAGATTGGAATTTTTTATTTCAATGCTATAAGAATGAGTATAGAGAGTTTCAGTATCTTGTGTATGATTACTTACTTAAAATGAGAGAGTTTTTATTTTATGAAGATATTTCAAAAATCAGGGAATTAATAATAGCTAAATCTTGGTGGGATACAATAGATTTTCTTGCACAGGTGATTGGTAACATAGCAATTAAGGATGAAAGGGTGCATCAATTAATGTTAGAGTGGTCAAGTGAAGAAAATATATGGATAAAAAGAACGGCAATAGAATATCAGTTGAGATTGAAAGAAAAAACGAATACTAGAATTCTAGAAAATATTATAATTAATAGTCTGAATACAGATGAATTTTTTATAAACAAAGCGATTGGATGGGCACTAAGAGAGTACTCAAAGACAAATCGGGAGTGGGTAATTAGTTTTATACAAGAACAACAAGATAAAATGGACATATTAAGCGTTAAAGAAGCGAGCAAGTATCTTTAAAATTAGAACCAATAATGAGTTTGATTATAATAATTTATGATGATATCAAATATAAGAGCATTTATTAATTGAGATATTCAGGAAGTCTGGAATATGGTAATTGACGTAGAAAATTGCCACTTGTGCAGAGATTAAAAAAGCGGTAGAGTGATAAGACTTGTTTTATAATAAACTATTTAAGGATAGCCCTACATATTGTTAAAAGGTTCATGTATATTTTTATATATACGGATAGATTTAGTTGATATACTTAGGAGCAGTCAATTCACGTGGGAAGTAGAAATTACTGCGTTGTTAGTAAAAGACACTAGTAAATAACAAAAACTCATAAATAAAATAGTAGGTTAAAATTATGAAAAATTAAAAGAAAACACAAACTCATCAGTGATAAAGGAGATAAAAAAGCTACCATAGGTGCATAGGCATTGCTACTGGATTATAAGTTCGTGTATAATATTAATTCTTGAGCGGCATTATTGCTTTTCGCAAGTTATCAATGATAAAATAGGCTTAATTAAATCAAGTTATATAAATTAAAAGTTTTAGAGGTGAATTTTGCGCGTATATGAAAATAAAGAGGAACTCAAAGCTGAAATAAATAAGACCTTTCAAAAATATATTTCAGAATTTGATGACATTCCAGAAAATTTAAAAGATAAGAGAGTTAATGAAGTTGACAGAACTCCAGCGGAAAATCTTGCTTATCAAGTAGGCTGGACGACTTTAGTTCTTAAATGGGAAGAAGATGAAAGAAAGGGCATTCAAGTAAAGACACCTTCCGATAAATTCAAATGGAATCAATTAGGCGAGTTATATCAGCATTTCACAGATACTTACGCTCATTTATCTCTACAAGAGTTAAAAGCCAAATTAAATGAAAATATTAATTCTATTTATGAGATGATTGATCTATTAAGCGAGGAAGAATTATTTAAACCACATATGCGAAAGTGGGCTGATGAAGCGACTAAAACAGCAGTATGGGAAGTATATAAGTTTATTCATGTTAATACTGTTGCACCCTTTGGAACATTTAGAACAAAAATAAGAAAATGGAAGAAGATAGCCTTATAATTACTGTTATTTAACTCAAAAATTAAATATCATGTTATAAATGGCAACATTACAGTAAATCAATAGGTTTACTGTTTTTTATTGCTAAAAATTAAATAGAAAGGACAGAGAGTTTAAATTTTAGTTATTGACTATGTGGTCCATATTTTACTATAATAGACCATGTAGTCAATAATACCAAGGAGGTAAAGATGAAAAAACAAGAAAAGACTCAGAAAACTAAGGAGCGTATTATTGCTGCTGCACTTAAAGAATTTGGTAGTAAAAGTTATTATAGAGCATCAGTTAATAGCATCTGTGAAGTAGGAAAGATTTCCAAAGGATTGATTTATCACAATTTTAAGGGAAAGGATGAGCTGTACTTGCTTTGCGTAAAAGCTTGCTATGATGAATTGACAGCGACTTTGAAAGCACAACCTTTTGAAATTAAAAGTGCTAAAGATGGATTGCAAAATTTCCTCATGATTAGACAAAAATTTTTTCAAGACAACCCACAGTATGCCAATATTTTTTTTAATGCAGTCTTACAACCTCCAAAACATTTAACTCATGAACTTGCCCAGTTGCGCAGTGGTTTTGATGAATATTTCAGTAAGTATTATCTTGACCTTTTGGATTGTCTTACATTGCGAGATGGGATTACAAAAGAGATGGCATTGGAATACTTTTTAGGTGTTAGTGAAATGTTCAATAGATATTTTCAAAAAAAATCAGAACAAAATGGCGACTATCGAGAACTCATCAATGACCACGAGGGAAGATTGTCTGCAATTTTTGACATTATACTCTATGGTGTCGCAAAGGAACCAAAAGAAAAAAATCCTAAAGATAAAAAATTGAAATCGGAGTAAGTTTACTTTTATATAGTAATTATTGGTATTAAGCAAATATTGAACTAATATAAAAATTTTTTAGAATCTTTAACAAGTATTTTGAAAGATACTTTTCAATAAAAAGAGGAAATAAGAATGGATTTGTTATTCAAGTCATTAATAAAAAAAAGGAGCAGCATATGCACTCCCTTCAGAAAGGTCAGGTGAAACAAAATGATTATATTATTTTTTAGGCTATTACTCACAACAGGGATTGCTTTTCTTGTGGGTAAGGTTGTTTCAAAATTGAAATTGCCATCAATATTGGGATGGTTGATTGCTGGAATGTTTTTAGGACCTCATGCACTCTCACTTATGAATCAAACACTTTTAGATGCTCAGTGGTATCAGACAATGAATCACATTCTTGAATGTGGTGTTGGTTTAATGATTGGGACTGAACTTGTTTGGGACAAAATAAAAGAGTCTGGGAAGGCTATTGTAATAACTACATTGACACAATCCTTGGGCACATTTTTAATTGTATCAATGGTTTTTAGCATAGTATTCTACAAAGCGAATATCCCAATATATTTGGCATTCATTTTTGGAGGAATTGCACTTGCAACAGCACCAGCTCCAGCCTTATCAATTGTACGAAAATTTAATACAAAAGGACCAGTTAACGAAGCCTTAATCCCCATGGCAGCCTTAGATGATATTGTAGGTTGTATAGTCTTTTTCACGACTATTGCAATAGTTGCAGGCAATCTTTCTGCCAGCGATTTACCAGCATACATGATTACTCTTATTGTAATACTGCCTTTGCTTATAGGCATTGTAACAGGTTTGTTAGCTGGATTAGTATTGAAAAAAGAGCGAAGCAAATCTTCTACATTGATTTTGTTGATTGCCATGATTATAGTAGCATCTTCTGATGGATTTATTTTTAATATATTGATTTTGCCTCGACCTGTTTTAAATTTTATGCTAATCGGCATGGCATTTTCCGCAACCTTTTCCAATATGGTTTCAAAAAACGTCTTGTACAGATCATGCATAGCTTTAGCCCTATTTTAAGCATCTCCATGATTGTTGTAACTCTAAACTTAGGAGCACCTTTAGATTACCACTTGATTCTTGGAGCTGGTTTATTTACTGTAATTTATATTATAGCAAGAGCAGCAGGAAAATATTTTGGAGCATATTTTGGAGCGAGCATTACAAAATGTCCTGAAACTGTAAAGAAATATCTTGGCTTAACACTTTTGCCACACTCTGGCGTTTCCTTGGTATTTACTGGTATTGCCGTTTCAGTTTTAGCTACGCCAGCTCCAAAGTGTTCAAAAATTGTTCAAGGAACCATTGCAGCAGCAGCCGTAATTAACGAAATTATTGCAGTAATAACTGCAAAAAAAGGATTCCAATGGGCAGGAGAATTGAGTAATACAAAGATCGAGAGTAAGTAGTTATTAGACAAATAATGAGTTATTTTTAAAGTTTATCCTAATTATAATTAGAAAGATGAATTATAATTTTTGAAGTGATATAATTTCTATATAAAATCATAATTAAGGAGAATAAAATGAATAAAGAAAATAAAAATATTGCCATTCAAGAAACTTATGGCGAAAGATTCCAATACTGTTGGGGTTGCGGTCCTAAAAATCACGAAGGTATGCACCTAAAATCTTATCCATCTGAAGATGGAAGTAAGTGTATCGCAAAGGTTACTCCAGATTCTGTATATACTGGTGGCGTTCCTGCAAATCTTTTTGGAGGAATGATTGCAATGATCTTCGATTGTCACGGAACTGCATCTGCTGCATGGTTTAAACATCACGATTTAGGGCTTGAACTTACTAAAGACACGGTGATAGGTCGCTTCATTACAGCAAGACTTGAAGTTGATTTCAAAAAGCCAACTCCAATGGACGAGGAAGTTATAGTTACAGCAACTGCCGAAGAAATTGGCGAAAGAAAAGTCATTGTAAACATGGTAATGGAAGCTGCTGGAGAAGTTCGTGCAAAGGCAAGGATGGTTGCCGTTGGAGTAAAGGACAATATGTAGCTTAAAGATGATGTTGTGGATAAAAATTATTCTGCAACATCATTTTTATTTTTTGAAATAAATTTACAATATGATGATATAATAATAAAATAAAAGCTTTTGGGGAGATTATTTTGAAGAAAAAAAGAATTTCTACTGCCATGTTATTTATAATTTTATTTGGCATTGTTAGTTTATTTTCAGACATGACACATGAAGGAGCATCAAGCATTAGAGGAGCTTATCTTACTGTACTTGGCGCATCGGCAGGTACCATTGGTTTTATTTCGGGGCTTGGCGAATTAGTTGGCTATTCCATGATATATGTCTTTGGAAAAATTACTGACAAAACTAAAAAATATTGGCCAATGGTAATTTTTGGTTACGTGCTAGATATCTTGGCTGTTCCTGCTCTTGCACTTGTGGGCGAAAGTGGTTGGGTTGCTGCATCGCTTTTACTTGTGGTGCAAAGAATGGGTAAGGCAATAAAAAAACCAGCTAAAGATACCATTATGTCCTTTGCAGCATCACAAGAGGGAGTGGGAAAGTCCTTTGGCATACAAGAGATGCTAGATCAAATTGGAGCATTTCTAGGTCCAGTTCTTTTATATTTAGTGATGTTATTTAAAACAGAGGGCAGCACCTTTGAAATTTATAGAACTTGTTTTGCATTTTTGGCAATTCCCGGTTTTATTACAATTCTCTTTTTATTTTATACGAAGATGAAATTTCCAAACCCAGAGCATTTTGAACCACAGTCAAAAGAGGAAGAACCCTTTAAAATGAAAAAGTCCTTTATATATTATATTGCAGGAATTTCTTTTTTTGCCTTTGGTTTTATCGACTACTCAATAATAATTATGCACATAACAAAAAATTTCACATCAGTAGCAGGGAACTTCCAAGAAACATCAAATATAATTAACAGCGGAACAATTCCACTACTTTATGCAGGAGCAATGCTTGTAGATGCCATTGCGGCACTGATTTTTGGCCATATATACGACAAAAATGGAGTAAAGGCACTAGTGATTTCCACAATTATTTCTGCACCTTTTTCAATTTTTATCTTTGGATTTAAAAGTCTTCCAGCACTTTTATTTGGCTTAGTCCTTTGGGGAATTGGCATGGGTGCACAAGAATCAATTTTAAAGGCAGCAGTAACTTCCATGGTTCCAAAAGAAAATAGAGCCACTGGCTATGGGATTTTTGAATGCTCCTTTGGATTTTTCTGGTTCTTGGGTTCATGGTTACTTGGAGTAATGTATAGCATATCCATTCCTACTATGATAATTATTTCTATGTCTGCACAACTTCTCGCCCTTCCACTTTATTTAAAAGTTGCAAAGACAAAATAATTTTAGACGATAGATCGTCCTTTTATTGCATTAACACTCAAAGATTTTTACTTAATATTTACATTTTTATTACTTTGTCTTTAAAAAAATCAAATTATATTGTAAGATTAAATTGAATAAAAAATTGGGAGGAATTATGTCAATTAACTACTTTATCGAACTATTGGGAGGGCTTGCTTTATTTCTCTATGGTATGGAAATGATGAGCAGCGGCTTGGAACTAGTTGCAGGCGACAGACTTCGTGTTGTCATAGAGAAAATGACATCGAGTTTTTTAAAGGCAATACTAGTAGGAACCTTTGTAACAGCAATAATTCAGTCCTCTTCCGCCACTACGGTAATGGTCGTGGGTTTTGTAAATGCTGGACTCATGACAATTTATCAAGCAGTTGGAATTATAATGGGAGCAAACATTGGTACAACTATAACTGGACAATTAGTTGCACTAAATATTTCCACAATAGCACCTATAATTGCCTTTGTTGGATTCTTATTAAATACATTTTCAAAAAATAAAAAGAAAAAATACATTGGTCAAGCAATAATAGGACTGGGATTTTTGTTTATGGGAATGCAATTTATGAGTAAATCCATGGAACCACTGCGAGAATATCCTGGATTTGTAACACTAATGACAAAATTTGACAATCCAATACTTGGCGTACTTGCTGGTACGATTATCACTGCAATAATTCAGTCATCATCAGCATCACTTGGTATTTTGCAGGCAATAGCAAATCAGGGAGTAATACCACTTCAATCATCAATGTATATAATCTTTGGATTTAACATTGGTACTTGTATTACATCCGTTTTGTCATCAGTTGGCTCTTCTAAAAATGCCAAAAGAACAGCATTAGTCCACGTGCTATTTAATATTATTGGGACAATAATATTCGTAACATTATCCTTTATCATACCTATTGATAAAATAATAATGAATTTTTCAAGAGATTTGCCAGCAGCACAAATTGCCAACTTGCACACAGCCTTTAACGTGGCGACTACACTTATGCTTTTCCCCTTCTCTAAAAAACTTGCAGACCTATCCTTTAAGCTCATCCCTGGTATAGACAAGGAACAAGAAGAAATGTCCCTACAATATATAAACAAAAATATTGTCAAAGACGCACCAGCAACTTTCACTGATGTAAAAGCAGAAATAAAAAGACTCCTTGAAATTTGCAACGAAAACTACAAAAACTCAGTATCATTACTTAGCAAATTTGACGAAGAAATATACGATAAAATATTTAGACAAGAAGAAGTAATAAATTATTTAAATAAAGAAATTTCAGTCTTTATAATTGACTCCCTTGGACTTGCAATGAATGAAACCACTTCAGCAAACTTTGCAGCATATCTAAGGATATCCAGAGATATGGAAAGAATTGGAGACCACTCCAAAAATATAGCCGAAGTTGCCAAATTAAAAGAAGACCAAAAACTTGAATTTACAGACAAAACCTTTGAAGAATTAAAAGAAATAAATGAATTAATCGAGAAGATGTTTAACTCAGCAATTTCAGAATTAGACAAAGGCGAAAGAGTCGCCTTCTTGCGTGAATCCAACGAATTAGTGCAAAAAGAAGCCTCTCAATTTAGAAACAATCATATGCTTAGGATGAGAGAAAAAATTTGCAACCCTGAAAGTGGACTTTTATACGAAAAAACACTTGCAGCAATGGAGAGAATTTCATCTTACATTTCCAACGCAGGGAAACTTGCAATTTAATACTTTTAAAGATCTGCTCATAGAAGCAGATTTTTTATTGGAAATTTATAAAAAAATAAAAAACAGAAGAAAGAAAAATTATTTCAACATAAAAATATATGTTTACAAAACAAAGGTTTTAATGATACAATTACCTTGACAGCATAAATCCATTGAAAGCCAAAGACATTATTGAGGCGACAAAATATAAATAGCTTTTACGACAAATAAAATTAAAATTAAAAATATAATATTAGATAATTTGGAAAATTTATAGCAATCATAATTTAATTATATGCGAGGTAGAGAGGTAAATATGATATATGTATATGACGGAAGTTTCCAAGGACTTCTCACAGTAATTTTTCATTCTTACAAAGTTTTAGAAGAAGTAGAAGACATAGTCAAAAGTAGGGAAAGATACCCTAACAAAGACAAAATAGAATGCAAAACAGAAATAGACAAGGCAAGACGTGTAAAAAATTCCATAATAAAAAATTTTTCCTATTCCTTTTACAGAAACATCTTTATGGTATTTTCAGCAAACAGTGGAAAAAAAGAAATTGCCATAGCAAAGACCTTGAAAAAATTATATGTAAAGGGATTTTATTACATTGAAAGCGACGACGAATACATAGCCTTATTTAGAAAAATATTAAAAAAAGTTTCAGAAGAAATCAAAACCTACAAAGACCACCTATACTTTGACAAAAAAGAGGGCTTTCTATTTGCAAAATTTAGCCCAGAAAACAATATTTTGTACCACATCTTTAACCATTTCAAAAAAAAATTTACAAATACAAAATTTATAATAGCAGACACAGGGCGAAATCAAGCAGTATTTTATGACGGAATTAGGGCAGAATTTTTTGATTATGAAATGCAAGAAAATTTTAAAATAGAAGACAATTATGTAACACTATGGCAAATTTTTAACGACGTAATAGCCTCCAGAGAAGAAAAAGAAAGTTTTTGGACATAAAAACACAAAATACAAATTGAGAAAGTTTTATGAAAAATCATAAAGCTTTTTTAATGCAAAGTGGGTATATAAAAATCGGAGGGAAAAATGGAAAAAATAGAATTGCAAATCTAAAAGAATATATAGAAAAAAATTATCCCAAAGCAGCTTTATTAGAGTTGAGAGAAATAGAAATGCAAAACTTTTTGCAGAGAGATTTTGAAGAAAGAAGCAATAATTGCACAATCACAAGCCTGACACGAATTATAAAATATTACTTTAAAGACCTCGACAAATTTGAAATTTACGCAGAAATCTTTGAAATAGCAAAGAAAAATGGCTACTTCAAAAACATTGGCACACTACCCTTTTTCATATCACATATAGCAAACACATATTTTAGAAAAAACAAAATGAAATTAAAATCAAGGGGCATATATATAGGCAACTTTTATTCCCATGTAAAAAATCAAATAGATAATCTAAACCCAGTTCTCATGAACCTTGGCAGTGGATATTATAAAAGACATTCCTTAGTCATCTTTGGATATTCAATATATAAATTTAAGAAAATAAAAATAAAAATATTGCACGTCTATGACGGCTGGCACAAAACACCATCCTACATAGACTACAGCGACTTAAAAGGCTTGAAAAACTTTCCTATTTTTTCTTACAATATTTTTAACATTGACTTATCCTCCTGAATATAATAAAGTTTATGTCTAAAGAAAAAGGTGATGTAATGGAGAGAAATTATTTGAAATTTTTAGTGTCTGAATTAATCTTTGTAAAAGAAGACACAATAATAAATTTAATCCCAAAAACTTACGAAAAATATAATGAAATATTTGGCGAATTGGAAATTTATGTAGATAAATTAAACTTAAACATTAGAAAACTTAGAAGAAATATAAAATTATTGGACAAATATTCGCCAGAAGACGCAAAAAACAAATCCCAAGAAGAATTTGAAAAAGAATTCAAAGAACTTGAAGAAGATGTCAAAGTAAAAACACAAGAAGAAGAAATAATAATCACAGACGAAAAGCGAAAAGAAATCGAGGACATATTTAGAGAAATAATCTTTTATTATAGCCCAGCCCTATACGAATTTCCAACAGAAGAATTTGAAAAGGCAAAAGAACATTTCAAAAATTGTAACGAAGAAGCACTATTGAACTTTTTAAAAAGAGAAAGACCAAGAGAACTGCCCATAAGTAATGAAAAATTACAGTTTATGAGAGATGATCTAGAGATAGAAATCTCAATGATGTTTGAGCGATTTCCACTAAATCAACTAGATATGTTAGAAGACAAAGAAGCCATAGATTTTAATTTAAACCGCCTAAAAAATGTCTACGAAGAATATCAAGAGATCTACGGAGGCCTTGGCGAAGAACTAAATATAAAAATTGCAGAAAAATATTCTACCCCGTAAAATACTACGGGGTTATTACCTTGGATTTAAAATTTTTAATTATTATATGATTTTTTTAAAAGTTTATTTGTACATTTTATTGACAATTTTCCAGCTGCTATTCCAATGATTATTCCAGCGATTATATCTGTTGGATAATGCACAAAGAGATACAATCTTGAAAAGGCAATGAGTGCTGCCAAAATAAGTGCAAGCACTCCTATTTTTTTGTTGTAAAAATAAATTACAGTTGCTGCTGCAAAGGATGATCCTGTGTGCCCTGATGGAAAAGAAAATCCTAGGGGTTTTTTTATCAAAAGATTTACATCAGCTATTGTAAAGGGTCTTGGTCTTGCTATTATTGGCTTTAAGATTAGTAGACCAATGACTGAAAATATAATTAGTGCTACTGCAAGGGTAAAGCCCTCTCTTTTTAATTTATTATTATTTTGAAAGAGCAAATATATTGCAGCAACAATCCAAATAAATCCTCCATTGCCCAAACTAGTTATAAAAATCATGAGATAATTTAAAACTGGGGTGTTAAGAGTTTGCAAACTTTCTAAAAATTTTATTTCCATACTATTTCATTCTAAATTTAATTTTTATGAAGTTTACAAAGTCCTTTAAATTATTTTTGAGAAAAGCGTCGCCGTGATAAACTAAGTAGTAAGTTCTTTTTATTGAGACATTTGAAATTTTATGCTTAATTATATCGTCGTCGCTAAAGGATGAACTTGCGCCTATGGAAAGTACATCACTATTTTTTACAATATTTAAAACCATGTCTTTATTTTGACAAATAAATTTTAAATCTATTGGAATATTTTTTTCACGAAGATAATTTAAAAACATTTTTTTAGAATAATCGTCTAAATCTTCAAGCACAAATTTTTTGTTTTTCAAATCTTCGGGTTCAAGTGTTTCTTTGTCTTTTATTTCGGAATTTTTAGAAGAAATTATAAAAATTTCATCTTCATAAAATGGCTCTGCTGAATTATTTTCAATTCCAGCCTCTCCCTCTATTATTGCAAGATTTATTATGCCGGAATTTAATTTTTCAATTATTTTTTCACGAGAGTCGACAAAAACTCTTATACTAACGTCCTCTTTATCTTTTTCATAGGCATCTACTATCTCTAGTAAAAATTTAGAGCTGAAGTTTGAGCTCACTCCTAGCTTAATATTGTGGGCGGTAGATGAACTTTGCAAAAAAATCAAAGTGTTTTCAAATTGTTCCAATATATTTAGGGCAAAATCATAAAGCCTTAAGCCAACATCAGTTATGTACAATTTTTTAGAAACCCTATCAAATAATCTAACATTATACTCATTTTCTATTAATGAAATTGCATGAGAAACAGTGGGCTGCGAAATTTCAAGATTTTTGGCAGCATTCGACATATTTTTCGTTTTTACAACTTCAATAAATATTTCCAAATCCCTTATAGTCATATTAGCCTCCTTTAAGCATATTTTATTATTATTCTTAATAAAATGCAAGACATATAGAAAAAAGGTTATAATTTTATTTATTAAATTTATTATGCTTAATATTACAAATAAAAGTACTTATCAATATTAAAAAAGATTTACAAAAAAAGAGACAGAAGATAAAAACCTCTGTCTATCAAGATTTATTTATATCATAAATTTTAATATTTTCTTGCCAAGCTTTATCATTAGCTAAATTTTCTTGGAAGATGCCTTCTTTTTTCATGTAGTCGATAAAAAACAAATTAAATTTTTCTGCGCCTTTGACATTTAAGTGATGAGGGTCGTAAAAATCATCTTTTGTCAAATTTATTTCATCATAAAATTTGTTAAAATCGATAAAGGTTGCCTCCCTTTTCTTTAAATAGTTTTCGATTACATCTATGTTTTTCTTATACAAATTGTAGTCATAAACGGGTGTCTTGACGAAATATAGTTTTACGCCATTTCTGTTGGCTAGGTCTATGATCTCGTCAAAGGCTTTTAGGTTTTCTTTTAAATAAATTTTTTCATCAAAGGCAGAAATAGAATTTAAATAATCTTCCTTATCTTTGACTATATTTTTTTTGAAGTCCTTGCTTTGTCCCTTTAAAAGCACATAACCCTTTAGATAATCTTTGTAGGAATTTTTGTCAAAGTTGTAATCTTCGTCTTTTAATTCATCCCATCTGCTGTGATAACTAACTAGGGGAAGGATTGATATTGCTTTAAATTCTTTAGGGACTTTTTTTACAATCATTTCTATTTTATTTTTAGACATTGGCAAATAGTCTGAGTAGGAATTTACAACACTAGCATCTTCTTGGATTTTATAAATTGAGGACTGTATGTCGACAAAAATTACGCTTGGGTGTTTTATTTTAAGGGCTTCTTTTACATAACTTGCAGTAATTTGTAGGGGCTGTTTTTGAGAACCTAAGACATAGGACTTAACACCAGTATTTTCATAAATCACAAGAGGTTCAAAGCTGCAGTAAGTATGACTTGAGCCAAAAAACATTGCATTATAGTCTTCAGTTTCGTTAAAAAATCCGCCAATTTTATTTCCCATATCCCAAGGCTGTGAAAGAGATTTTCTCATAAAGATGTTATTTAGTTCTATGACGCCAAAAATTACTATGGCAATAAATATTATTGATTTTAAAATTTTTAGAAATTTTTTCATTTTATCACCTAGAACTGAAAGTATATAAAGGCGGATTCAGAAAACTGAGGACCATATACGCCCAAAATTATTATTGCGAAGATAAAGGCTAGATAAATTATCCACCTTATTGGAAGAAATATCTTTAAAATACCCTCACTTAAATTTATTTTATTGTACTTTAAAATGTCAAAGATAAATAAAATAATTACGCCAAAGAGAAGGGGATAAATATTTGAAATGCCAAAGGAAGTTTTTGACAAGTATTTTAATAAATCATTGCTTCCACTGTTATTTAAAATGGCAAGTAGGTATTCGTTGCCTTGATGAATATTTTCTGCCCTAAAATAAATAAAGGCAAAGACAACTATTATAAAAGTTACAAATCTTCTAAAGGTATTCACAAAAATATTTTTGTGATGACTTTTTTTATTAAGACCAAAAATATTTTCTAGGACATTGAAAATTCCGTGGATTAGTCCCCATAAAACAAAGGAAAGATCTGCGCCGTGCCAAAGTCCGCTAACCAAAAAGACTATAATCAAATTGCAATATTTTCTTAGCTTTCCTCGTCTGTTGCCGCCAAGAGGAATGTAGAGGTAGTCCTTAAACCAAGTGGAAAGAGAAATATGCCATCTTCTCCAAAATTCAGTAATGGATTTAGATAAAAGTGGCTCTTTAAAATTATCCATTAGGTCGATGCCAAGGATTTTTGCAGAGCCCTTTGCCATTATGGAATAGGAATAGAAGTCGCAATAAATTTGGAGTGTAAATAAAATGCCTGAGATAATTAAAATTTCTCTAGGAAAGTTTTTATAATTTCCAAAGACTTCATTTACGAGAATTGCAGCTCTGTCGGCGATAATTAATTTTAAAAACATTCCATAGGTAAATAGGACTAGACCGTGAAGGAGATTGTCGTAGCTAAATTTTTTTGGACTTTTTAATTGTGGTAGTAAGTTCACACTTCTTTCAATTGGTCCAGCCACAAGTTGTGGGAAAAAGGATACAAAAAGTGCATAGTCCACAAGACTTGTTTCTGCGTGGAGATCTCCTCTATATACGTCAATCGTGTAGCCAAGTGCTTGGAAAGTGTAAAAGGAAATCCCAACGGGAAGTAGCACGTCTATTGCTATATTAAAATTATTGCTGGAAAAACTATTTATTATATCGGCGAAAAAATTAAAGTATTTAAAAATAAAGAGTATGCCCAAATTTATAAAAAAGCATAAAAATACAGCAAGCTTCATTTTTTTAACATTTGCCCTATTTTTTTCAATATATATTCCAGTTATATAGGTTATAAATATTGATAGGAGCATTAGAAATGTGTATTTAACATTCCAAAAACTATAAAATGTGAGGCTTGCCAATAGTAAAAATATATTTTTAAATTTTCTTGGAAATAAGTTGTATAAAATAACAACTATGGGCAAGAAAATCAAGTATTCAAGTGAATTAAAAAGCATAAAATCCTCCAATTACTATATAATATAGCAAAGTATGGAGGATTTCAATAATTAGATTATTGGGAGGCTAGGCTCATTTTGTACTCACGAGGAGTTTTGCCAGTATACTTTTTAAAAGTCATAGTAAAATGCGGTTGTGAAGAAAATCCACATTCATAACTAATGTATTCTAAAGTTTTTTTGTCTTCTGAAAGAAGTTTTTTTGCCTTATTTGTCTTTAATGTGTTTAGATACTGGCAAAATGTAAAGCCAGTTTCTTCCTTAAAAAGTGAACAAAGGTAATTTTTGGAAAGGTGAAGTTTTTTTGCAAGGTCTTCTAAATTTAATCCCGTTGCATATTCTTTATTAATGATTTTAAGTGCATTGTCTATAATTTCGTTTCTTGAAAACTGCATTTCATCAAGTAAAGAATTGGAATAAGCTTCTATCAAGCTATTTGCGACATTTTTCAAAGAAGGTTTATCACAGACATTTTTGATTTTAAAAGTAAAATCGTCGTGAATATCTGTAAGGTCTTTATTATAGGTAATGAGAAAGTATGTATATAAAAATGTATTTAAGTCGTCTAATTGTTTTTTCACCTTATCAAGAGATTTTGTAATTGAACTTTTTGAGATGCTTTCAAAAATTTCTTGGGCACAATTTATGCACTCTGGTTTTGTTTTCTCTGCAATTGTAAGATAATTTGTCATAATTCCTCCTATTTAATTATAATTTATTTTTTTCATTAAAAATTTAACTTAATATTTTCATTAAAAATACAATTTAATTATTTTTTCCACTAAAAATTTAATTTAATTATAACTCAAATGATATCAAATATCAACTAATAAAATTATTTTTCTTTAAATTTTTTAAAGGGAGATGAAAAATGTAAAGATTTTTGCAATTTTAAGAATTTTGTTGTACTATAATGTCCTTGCAAAAATTTATTGTGAGGAATTAAAATAAAGAAAGAAAACAATAAGTTATTCGATACAATAATTAAAATAAAAATAGTTAATAAAGTCCAAAAATTAGCATAATATGGTGTTAATTTTCAATAAATATCATATAATAACCATAGGGAGGGATTACTGTGACAATTTCAAAAAACAAAATGATTGAACTAGAAAAGAGAACTATAGAGGAGTTTAAAATTGATTCCCTTATTTTAATGGAAAACGCAGGTATGGGAATTTTTCGTGAAATTAATCAGTACGATTCCTTTACAATAATTTGCGGTAAGGGAAACAACGGCGGTGATGGACTTGTAATCGCAAGACATTTAATACTTAATGGAAAAATTGTTGAAGTTTTTGTAGTTGGAGACAAGGAAACAAAGGAGTTTTCCAAAAATTTAGAGATTATAAAAAAACTAACAGATGTAAAATACATTGAAGACGATAATTTTGATGAATTAATCGAGTCTATTGAAGTAAATGAAATTACTGTGGATGCGATTTTTGGCACAGGACTTAATAGAAACTTAAATAAATTTTATAGACGTTTAATTGACACTATAAATGTTCATGGAAATTATATTATTGGCGTAGATATACCTTCTGGCATGGATGCAGATACAGGCGAAGAATATGGAAATTGTGTAGCTTGTAATGTTACCTATGCAATATCTGATATAAAAAATGGAGAGCTTTTAAACAGCAATGTGGGAGAGCTTAAAAAAATATATATTGGGATTGTGAGGTACAAAGATGAGTAAAAAAATTAGCAGAAATATAAATTTGACAGAAGGTTCAATTGCAGAGGGACTTATAAAATTTGCAATTCCCCTTCTTCTTACGAATTTTTTGCAACAATTATATAATACAGCGGACCTTATGATCGTAGGAAGATTTGCAGGGAAAAATCCCATGGCAGCAGTTGGCGCAACGGGACCTGTTTCAAACTTATTAATTGGACTTTTTCTAGGGCTTACTACTGGTGCATCTGTCATTATTTCCCTTTACTATGGTTCAAATGATAGGGATGGATTGAAAAAATCCGTAGGTGTTTCTTATTTTCTCGGGCTAGTGTCAGGGCTTTTTATAACAATTTTTGGCTATTTTACGACACCATTCTTTCTTAGAATTATGGATACGCCGCCAGAGATTTTTGACGATGCAATAATTTACATGAGGGTTTTCTTCTTGGGAACTATACCAATTTTGATTTACAACATGGGGGCATCTATTTTAAGGGCAACAGGGGACTCTAGGAGACCTTTTAACTTTCTATGCGTTTCTGCCCTTGTAAATATTGTTCTCGACTTAATTTTAGTAGGATGGCTTCAAATGTCTGTACTAGGTGCTGGTATTGCAACTCTTGCATCGCAAATTGCATCAGCAGTTCTCGTTACTTATTCGCTTTTAAAAACAGATGGGTCTTACAAGCTTAGAAAAGAAGAAATAAGACTTCACAAATTTGAAGCAAAAAGAATTTTTGAAGTTGGAATACCAACGGGAGTTCAAACGGCACTTTTATCCTTTACAAATGTAATTTTTCAAGCAAAAATAAACTCCTTTGGTCCCGATGCTATTGCAGGTGTTGCAGCAGAAGGAAGGATTGACGGATTTTTGTTTATGTCCCTTCAAGCCATTGCCCTTGCGGCGACGACTTTTTCGGGACAAAATTTTGGCGCAAAAAAATACGACAGACTTCGCGAGGGGATTAAGGTTTCCCTTTTGATTGTATTTGGGATTTCCGCAGTCCTATCAGTAATTGCCATTGCCTTTGCTGGACCACTTATTTCAATATTTAATTCTGATCCCAATGTAGTGGACTATGGTTCTGATTTTTTGAGGATAATAAGTCTTGGAATTTGGTCCTTTGGACTTGCAGAAACTATTTCTGGATTTATTAGAGGAAGTGGAAACGCAATGGGACCAATGGTCATTTCCCTTTTGACAATTTGTATTTTTAGATTAGTGGTAGTTTACTTTGCAATGCCAATATTTAATTCCATAAGAGTAATAAGTATAATTTATCCAGTTTCATATTTTGTAAACTTTCTTCTCATGACAATTTATTATAAATTTGGCAAATGGAGAAAAAATATTGCTATGTAATATTGGCGTCTAAGGTTCATTGAATTAGGGATTAAAATAAAAACATAATGAAGAAGTCTTTAAATGGCAAATTAAAAGACTATGAGTTTAATTACTTCTAATCCTTCAGTTTATAAAGGCTCTATAAAATCTTTTGGGGAGTAAAATCTCCAACAGATTTTTTTACATAAATCTCTTTGGTCATAAAGATATAATTGCAAATAGAATAGAAGAAAATAACGAATTTGTTCACCTTCATGCTTCTTTTCGCAGTAAAAGTGTTTTTATTATTAACAGAAGAAGTGTTAGAGGCTTTTAACTATGTAAACAAACTCAGCAGAAGAAAATTCCCTTGGACAATAAGACTTAATCAACGGTAAAGGAAGCGATGAGATAGATAGCCCTGGACAAAAGTGTATGAAAAAAGCCACCATAGAGGTGGCTATAATATGTAGACCAATTGCTTATGAGTGACGATAACACATATCGCTTACCTAGACAACGGCACTTGAATAAGACTTACTGTTGGTATATTTATATTACTTTAAATACAGAAAAAGATCAAGCATTTAAAAGATTTTTAAAGTATTAGAATTTCAGAAAGTAGTAATATAAACATTTTAAATATAATATTTACCCGAAAGAGTAAAGACAAGAGATGGAGAAAGAATATCTTCATGGAAAAATTAATGATGGCTTTAAACACAAAGAGTAGCGACACAAGAAGATTTTGATAAGTTTTAATCTTCAAGCTTAGCTACTCTTTTCTCGGCGTCTTTATATACTTTGGATTCAGATCTTGCACCAATAATAATGATAAGAACTTCATTATCTAATTGTTCTAATTTATAAACAATTCTAAGACCTGAACTTTTTAATTTGATTTTCATAAGGCCTGCAAGTTTAGAATTAGATAGATTAGAAAGAGGCTTGCCATAACCACCTTGGGTATTAGGGAGAGGATTTAATAAAATTCTTTTAAGAGCTTTATCGACGACTTTTCGTTGCGATCCATCTAAGGATTTGTAGTCTTCAATAGCCTCATTAATAAAAGACAATTTGTAGTTCATTCGATTTCATCCTCATCAAGAGGAGAGACTTCATCTAAATTTATATTAAAGGATTTTTCAAATTCATCTTGTGAAATTAAATTGGATTTATCCATTGATGAAATCCTTGCATTGGCAAGCATAAGGTCTCTTGCGTCTTCAAGTTCATCAATGAGTTTAGTATATTCATCTGGAGAAATAAGAATGCACTCAGGAGTATTATTCTTTAATACAACTTTAGAACCATTTGCTTTGACGTCATCAAAAATACGACCAGCAAGTCCACGATTAAATTCAGAAATGGAAACAGTTTTATTTGAAAGTTCTTTTACAAAATTCATGCTTATCACCTCAAGGTAAGTATACTAAAAATCGATAAAAACATCAATAAAAATACTGATAAATATATCTTTGGCAAGGAGATAAATTTGGCAAAGGGAGAAAAAATATTGCTATGTAAAATAATTGGCGCCGAAAGATGCCTTTTTAATTGCAATGAAGGGAAGATTTATTGTAAACTATAACTAATATATATGAAGTAGTGATATTATGAAAAAGAAAAGTATTTTTTTAATATTTATTTTAGTTGCATTGATTTTTTGGGGAGTAAATAATTTTAGACGCTATCCAAAAAAAGCTGTGGCAGAAGTGCTTTACACCATTGACGATAGAATTTTTGCCTTTGCAGATGACTATATCGAAGATTTTGGCATAAGTGATATTTTTGAAAAAGTTAAAAGTTCGGGAGATTATGGTCTAAGGTTGAGTAACATTAAGGAAAATGGCGACAAATTAAACATTATAAATTTTCAAAGTGCGACAAATAAATCCATGTACTTGCTTGAAAGAAAAGAAGAAGATAAGAAGATAAAGACAATGGGAGAAAAAATTGTAAATAGCGATATCTATCTTTATAGAGATGAAATTTCCGATCTGCCTCTTTATATCGATAGAAATACAATGGTAAATTTATCTCACGACTCCAATGTCTTGGGAGATCTTGGCTACGACATAAATAACAAAAAATTATTTTTGCCGCCAGTTTCTTTTTCTGAAAAAAATTTAGAGCTAAAAAAATATGTAAAAAAAGAGTGGACTAGAATAATTAGAAAAACTAATGTAAAAAATATTTCGACAAATATATATGAAATTAGTGTAAAGTCCCTAGACATTGAAAAACTAATGAATAAAATTGAAGATTTTTATAAAGAAGAAAATTACTTTCCCTTTACAATTTTAAGTGAAGTCCTAAAAAAAGAATTTTCAAATATTTATGACGACTTAGAAAAAAGAGATGTAATAGTTTTTTATATGGAAACTGACGATGACAAAAATCTTTTAAAGCTTCAGTCCGATGATGGGAAATATATGCTAAAAATAAAAAAGGACTTTGAATTAAAAATTCCTCACAGGCATATTTTTATAAAGCATGAAGAAAATGAAAATTTAAAGACAATTAAGGGAAAGATAAACCAAAGGAATTTTAGGATGAGTTATTATCCAAAAAATAAAAATCTCATCTATCACGACGAATTTATGCACATCAATGCAAGCTTTTATAATCTAATAAAGTCAAAAAAGTTTAAGGTAATAGCTGATATAGATGGAAGCAAAATAAAAAAAGTGAGTCTTAATTTTTATACGACTCCAAATAAAATTGAAAAAGAAAAAAAATATATAGAAATTTTAAAATTAAGCAAAAAGGATTGGAATAATTTAATAAAAGGAGCAAGTAAATGAAAGATGATTTTAACAACAAGGGTAAATTAATATTTAGAATTTTATTTGACTCCCTAATTGTAGGAACCTTTGCGGGACTTTTTTCAGTATTGTATAGATTTGTAATAATGAAAATGGATTTTTTCAGAAAAAATTTATATAGTGAATTTAACTTAAAATCAATTTTGGTTTTAATTATCCTTGCAATAATAATTTCCTTTGTAATTTATATATTATTAAAATGGGCGCCTCTATCTGGTGGAAGTGGAATTCCGCAAATTCGAGGAGAAATACTGGGCAAATTTAAAATGGATGAAGTGCCAACACTTACATCAAAAATTGTAGGTGGAGGACTGGGAAATCTCATGGGTTTTTCCCTTGGCAGAGAAGGCCCATCAATACAAATGGGTGGCGCAGCGGCAAAATTTATTGGGAAGGCAATAAAAAGACCTCCAGATGAAATAAAATACATGATTACAGCAGGAGCAGCAGCTGGTCTTGCAGCAGCTTTTAACGCACCAATGGCTGGTTGTATTTTTGCAATAGAAGAACTCCATAAATCCTATTCAAAATTTGTTCTCTTGCCTTCACTTGTAGCATCAATAGTTGCCAATTATGTTTCCTTTGTAATAATGGGAGCAGAGACATCCTTTTCTTTCTTTGTAACAAAATCTCTTCCAATGAAATTAATTTGGGTGGCAATTTTAATTGGAATACTAACAGGTATAGTTGGCGGAGTTTATAATTATTTAATTACAAAATTCCAAGATCTTTTTAAGAAAATAAATTCAAAATTTTTAAAGTACGCATTATTAATGGGCGTTACTATTATAATTGGATTTACGTTCTTTGAAGGAACTGGCGGAGGTCATGGACTCCTAGAAAAAATGGCAAAGGGACAATTTCCAGCGAAATACATCTTAGCAATACTTTTAGTAAAATTATTTTACACAACATTTTGCTACGGCTCAGGAGTACAAGGAGGTATCTTTTTGCCAGTCCTTGTAATCGGCGGATCTTGTGGAGCACTTATTTTTTCAATATTACAAAATAATTTTGGAATAGAGGAGTATTATGTAAACTTTATAATCCTTGGCATGAGCGGGATTCTAGCATCAGTAGTTAGGAGTCCCATACTTTCAGTAATTTTAGTATCGGAAATGACTTCAACATTTGAGCATTTAATAGCTCTTTCCATAGTTGTAATGGTTTCCTACTATGTGGCAGAAATTTTAAAAGTTGCACCAATTTATGACACACTTTTCGAAAGACAATTAAAGGACAAAAATTTACTTAGTCCAAAGGAAAGAGAGCTTGGCGACTATTCAATTTTCGAGTACACGATAACAGATGGATTAAAATTTATAGGAAAAACTTTGAGAGATATAAATTTCCCAAAACATATAATAATAATGTCAATAGAAAGAGAAGGAGTTGAAATCGTCCCAACAGCAGATGACATCATACTTTATGGAGATAAAGTAACGGTGTTAGTAAAAGCGGAAGATGCCTTAGAGATAGACGACTTTTTTAAAAATGAATAAAATAGAAAAACTAGAGTTGAAATAAAATCAATTCTAGTTTTTATTTTAAGTTATAAAATTCTTGATTATAAGCTTTCTAAATATTTTTTTACTTGAGGGCCTACAAAGGCTTTGTCATCTTTTAAAAGTATTGGTCTTTTTACTAACATTCCATCTGTTGAAAGTAGTTCTAATATTTCATCTTCAGTCATGTCATTTTTCTTGTCCTTTAGTCCAAGTTCCCTATATTTTATGCCACTTGTGTTAAAAAGTTTTAGCACATCAATATCTGCTTTTTCCATTATTTTTTTGAGTTCATCTGCTGACAATAGATCCTTGTCGATTTCTCTGTATTCATAAGGAATATTTTTTTCTTTTAATAATTTTTCTATATTTTTGCAAGTGCTACATTTTTTATAACCGATTAATGTGTTCATTTTTAGCCTCCTTAATTTAAAAACATTATACTACATATAATTATAAAAAAATTTATAAAAAAATAAAAAAATTTTCATAAAAAGTGTTTAAAAATAAAAATACGAGGTATAATATTAGTACCAAATAAGATTACTGTATTAAAGTAGAAAATAAATAAAAGTAAAATCTTATTTGGAGAAACATGACAATTCCATCCAATATTCGTAAAAATGTTTTTGATTTTGTTAAATTTACGAGTTTTGACTTAAAACGCCAAGACTTTTATATAAATCGAATAGTTTTTAATAGACGTTATAATGTGTAAAATGATGGTAAATAGTTTGTTTTGATATTACTCTTAGTTTTTATATGATGAGGTACACAGGCTTAGAGTTGGGACTGTGAGCAATATCAAATTGTATAGAACTTAGGTAAAACAAGAATATAGGTGATAGACGTGATTGAACCAAAAAGTTTAAATTGGATGGAATTGGATATTTAAAAAGAATGTCATTTGTAAATTAATATGGCATTCTTTTTTTGTGCATTTTTATGCTATATAGCTAAAAGTAATATTTTATAAATCTCTTTCTAAACAGTTAAAAATTGGTGCAAGAGATTTTATTCAAAATAAATAAAAATAAGAAATCGCCACGAAATCGTGACGATTAATTTATTTATCTAAAATTTTTGCAGCCATTTCTTTTCCAAAGTCGATTAACTGTTTAATTTCTTCGTCAGTTGCCGCACCTTGAATTTCAAGTTGTGTGTCGAGTACATTGTAGTTTCCATCTTCCATGTATTTCTTTAGAGTTTTAAGTGCTCCGCCAGACCATGAGTAAGATCCAAAAATTCCCCAATAATTATTTTTCATCCTTTGGTGAGAAACTTCTGTCAATAGATAATTCATTGGTGGGAATAGATTGTTGTCGTAGGAACATGAACCTAAGATAACGCCCTTGTATCTCCAAATATCTGATAGTAGATAGGAGAAAGAAGTCTTTGTTATGTCGCGAATTTTAATATTTGTAAGTCCGCCTTCGGAAAGTCCTCTTGCAACAGCTTCTGCCATTGTTTCTGTGTTTCCATACATTGATCCATAAATTACTACACAACCGTCAATTGTTTCTTGTTTTGCAAGAGATGTGTAGATGTCGATTATTTTTTTAGGGTTTTCTCTCCAAATTGGTCCGTGATCTGGACAAATTAACTCGACATCAAGAACAGCCAATTTTTTTAGGGCTTTAAGTGCTTGTGTAGCGTATTTGCCCACAATATTTATGAAATATCTAGTAGTTTCTTCAAGGTAATTGTCGTTGTAGTCAATTCGGTCATCAAAAATACCGCCGTCAAGAGTCCCAAAGCCGCCGAAAATATCTTGTGAGAAAAGTGTCTTTGTAGTTTCTTCGTATGCTACCATGGATTCAGGCCAGTGAACCATAGGAGTCATGTAGAAAGTAAATTTTCTATTTCCCAGTTCTAATGTTTCGCCTTCTTTTACTTCTACGATATTGTCCGTAACTTCATAGAAATTATTTAACATTGCAACAGCTTTTTTATTTGTAACAAGTTTTGCCTCAGGATAAATGTCCAAAATTGATTTAAGAGAAGATGTGTGGTCCGGTTCCATGTGATTGATTATTATGTAATCAACTTTTTCACCTTCGCCAACTATTTCATTTATCTTTTGAATATAATCATCTACTGTGTTAACTTTTACCAAGTCGAAAAGTATATTTTTTTCGCCTTTAACTAAGTAGGAATTATAAGCTACTCCATTTGGAAGAGGCCACATTCCCTCAAATAATTCTGTTTGTCGATCATTTGTACCTATATAATAAATATCATTTTTAATAGGAACTGACAATAAATTTTTCATAATACCTCCTATATTTAAAGTTTTATTTTAAGTTCAACAGGACAGTGATCCGATCCCATAATTTCCTGATGAATTTTTGCGTCTACTAAATTTTTTTCAAGGCTATCTGATACTACAAAGTAGTCTATTCTCCAGCCGATGTTTCTTTCTCTCGATTTTGCAAAATAGCTCCACCACGAATATTCATCGGTAAGCTCTGGATAAAAATATCTAAAAGTGTCGATGTATCCATTATCCAAGAGTTCTGTGAATTTATTTCTCTCTTCATCAGTAAAACCTGCAGATTTTCTGTTAGTAGATGGATTTGCTAAGTCAATTTCTTTGTGAGCAACATTTAAGTCGCCACATAAAATTACACCCTTTTTTGCCTTTAAATCATTTAGATAAGCTCTAAAGTCGTCTTCCCAAACTTGTCTGTAATCAAGTCTTTCTAATTTTCTCTTTGAATTAGGTGTATAACAAGTAACGAAGTAAAAATTTTCAAATTCTAGCGTTATAACTCGTCCCTCGTTGTCGTGTTCCTTCCTTCCAATTCCATAATTTACGTTAATAGGTTCTTTCTTAGAGAAAATTGCCGTACCCGAGTAACCTTTTTTCTCTGCATAATTATAAAATTCGTAGTAACCAGGCAGGTCCATTTCAATTTGACCCTCTTGGAGTTTTATCTCTTGAAGTGCAAATATATCAGCGTCAAGTTCCTTAAAGTAGTCCATAAACCCCTTTTTAATAACAGCTCTAAGTCCATTTACATTCCAAGAAATCATTTTAAATTCCTGCATATGTCCTCCTAATAAAATTCCAAAAAGTCGTGTCTTTCACCTTTTTCTTTGAAGCCTAAGATTTGTTCCATATTTACATTTTCAGTAGCACGAAGAATATTTATGTCAACATTTTTGTTTTCTTTTTTAAGTTCTTCGATTAAGTCCTTTATAAAAAACCTCTTATTGCCAGATTTTTTCTTTGTAACAGTGCAGGCACAATCAAGGGCAGATAGTCCAGTGGATTTCATAAAGCGTATGATTGCTTCCTCACGAACTAGATACATTGGTCTAATAAGTTCAAGACCTTCAAAATTTTGCGATTTTAATTTTGGCATCATAGTTTTAAAATCGCCGGCATAAATAATATTTAACATAACTGTTTGGATGACATCGTCAAAGTGATGACCAAGGGCAAGCTTATTGCAGCCAAGTTCTTTCGCCCTATTGTACAAATTTCCACGGCGCATTCTAGCACACATATAACAAGGAGAACCGCCTTCGGACATTTTTTCTGCAACAGAAAAAACATCGGAGTTGTGAATTTTAACTGGTATGCCCATTTTTTCACAGTTGAACTCAAGCCTTTCTCTATTTTCAGGAAGATAACCTGGATCCATTGTTATAAATTCAAGTTCAAAGGGTACTTTGTTATGCCTTTTTAATTCCTGCAATAATTTTGCAAGAGTAAGGGAAT
Source organism: Peptoniphilus sp. SGI.035 (assembly GCF_050315115.1). Lineage (NCBI taxonomy): Bacteria > Bacillati > Bacillota > Tissierellia > Tissierellales > Peptoniphilaceae > Peptoniphilus > Peptoniphilus sp. SGI.035. The sequence continues at coordinate 131,008 of NZ_JBNPOJ010000003.1, read as the reverse complement.
CCTTGCCGCCAGAAATTGCAACGGCAACTTTGTCGCCGGGACTGATTAATTCATATTTATTTACACCTTGTACAAATTTTTTGTAAATATCTCGTCTATATGTTTTTATAAGGGACCTTTCTATGTCCACAGTGCTTTTTATTGCTTCCAAAAAATTTCACCTTTACCAATCTATTCTCATTATAGCACAGTTATTTTTTAAATTTAACTAAATACAATTTGTAAAGGCGCTAAAATATTTTTGTATCGCCTAAACTTTTGCTTAAAAATTATAACACAATGAGTTATTAAAAATTAAATTCTTTGATAACTTTTGTTTAAGTTCTAAAGACCATAAAATATCAAAAACCTTCGCAATGTGGTATAATTTATATAATTTAATTAAAGACGCTACAAAATTAAGAGCGTTATATTGTAGAGAGAAAAAAAGGAAGTATCAAATGGTAAATTATAATGTTAAGAAAAACTTCACGCTACTTGTGGATTTTTACGAGTTAACAATGGCAAATGGATTTTTTAAAGAGGACATGAGAGAAAAGAAAGTCATCTTTGATATGTTTTTTAGAGAAGTGCCTGACAATGGCGAGTACACAATTGTTGCTGGGCTAGAACAATTAATCGAGTACATGGAAAATCTTCACTTCTCTGAAGATGACATAGAATTTTTGAGAGGCAAAAATATTTTTGACGAAGAATTTTTAGATTACTTAAGAAATTTCAAATTTGAATGCGACGTGTGGGCAATGCCAGAAGGAACTTTAGCCTTTCCTGGCGAACCTCTTGTTACAGTAAGAGGTCCTGCAATTCAAGCACAAATGCTAGAAACAATGGTTCTCTTAACCTTAAATCATCAATCAATGATTGCTACAAAGGCATCAAGAATTGTAAAACAAGCAAAGGGCAGACCGGTTGTTGAATTTGGATCGAGGAGAGCACAGGGATATTCTGCCGCAAACTTAGGGGCGAGAGCTGCATACATTGGTGGATGCGCAGGGACTGCCAACACATTATCTGACAAAATGTTTGGAGTGCCAGCCCTTGGTACTATGGCACACTCTTGGGTTCAAATGTTTGACACAGAACTTGAAGCCTTTAGAGCCTTTGCAAGAGTATATCCAGACAACTGTCTTTTATTAGTAGATACTTACGACACTCTTAAAGAGGGAGTGCCAAATGCAATAAAAGTTTTTGACGAAGAAGTTGTCCCTCGTGGATTTAGACCTAAGGGCATTAGAATTGATTCAGGAGATATAACATATATATCAAATAAGGCAAGAAAGATGCTTGACGATGCAGGCTATCCCGATGTACAGATTATGGCATCAAACTCACTTGACGAATACACAATAAGGACAATTTTACACCAAGGAGCAAAGCTAGATTCCTTTGGAGTAGGCGAAAGACTTATTACATCAAAATCATCTCCAGTTTTTGGAGGAGTCTACAAATTAGTTGCGACTATTGACGATGACGGAAAAATTATTCCAAAGATAAAAATATCCGAGAATGTTATAAAAATTACTACTCCAGGTTTTAAAGAACTTTATAGATTTTACGAAAATGAAACTGGAAAGGCAATGGCAGATGTAGTTGCATTGAGAGATGAAGAAATACCAGAAGATAATTATGAAATTTTCCACCCAGTTTACACATGGAAGAGAAAAACCCTTACAAATTACACTGCAAAGAAAGTTCTCGTACAAATTTACGACAAGGGTAAACTTGTATACAAACTTCCAAGTCTTGAGGAAATAAAGAAAAAGGCTGAGATGGAACTGGACACATTGTGGGAGGAAACTAAGAGACTTGACAATCCAAATGAATACATCGTGGACTTGTCAGAAAAACTTTGGAAGATTAAGGACAATTTGTTAAAGAAGCACGGCAAAAATTAAAAATAAAATTAGAAGGGGAGAAATATGCAGTATTACGGAAATGTTTTTAGACCGCCAAGTGAGGCAAGGTCATTAATTATTCAGGCGACTGTGGGATGTTCTCACAACAATTGTACATTTTGTTATATGTATAAAGATGATGACTTTAGGATAAGACCTCTTGAAGATATTAAGAAGGATTTAATAGAAATGAGCTCATATAGAGATTATTTTGAAAGAATATTCTTGGCTGATGGAGATGCACTAATCTTAAAGACAGAAGACCTAGTTGAGATTTTAAGGACTATAAAAAAATATTATCCCAATGTAAATAGAGTTTCATCTTATGCAACTGCTCAAGACATAAATAGAAAGTCCCTTGATGAATTAAAAAGCCTTCGTGAAGAAGGACTTGAAATGTTATACATTGGATTTGAAACTGGGGACGAAGAGCTTTTAAAAGAAATCAAAAAGGGTATTACCTATGATGAGTACGTAACTGCGATGAAAAAGGCAAAGGAAGCAGGGTTTAAAACTTCTGTAACTATTATTGCAGGCTTAGGCGGAGTTGAAGGAATGGAAAGAAATGCAGTGGGAACTGCAAAACTTGTATCGGAAACTAAGCCGGACTTCTTGGGATATCTAACTATGAGAATTTACAAGAATACACCACTTTACTCAGATTATATTTCTGGCAAATTTAAAATGCCTAGTGCAGGCGAAATTTTAGAAGAAATGAAAATATTTTTGGAGCACGTTGATTCAGAAGGTACAGTCTTTAGGTCTAATCATGCGTCAAATTATGTTCTACTTGCGGGCAATCTAAATGAAGACAGACTAGATCTCATTAGAGCAATAGAAAAAACTTTGAAAAAGAAAAATTTTAGACCTGATGCATTGAGAGGTTTTTAAATTGAGTAAAAAAGATTTAAAAAATAATGAATATTCAAAAAAATTAGAGGATTTAAAGTTAAAAGAAATTTCAAAACATCAAAATAGCGGTGTAATTTCCTTTACAAAAGAAGAAGAAGAAGATAAAAAATCTCTTGCGGTAAATCCCGTTAGATTTTTACTCCCACTAGATTATAGCAAAGCTCCTTTAAAAGAAGAAAATCTTGAAATTGACTTAAAGGAAAAGGAAAAACCTGACGACAAGGGCTTTGAAATAATTATGGAAATAAATCCAAATATTTATGAAGATAAAAAGAAAAAAAGTAAAAGGAAAAGTAATTTGCCAATGCTTTATAATCAAGAAGAAGTTAAAGAGGAAACTCTTGGCGTTATAGACGATTATAGAGAGCTCTTCTCAAGACAAATGAAATTGGCACTTAGTTTTTCTGAAATCTACATCAATAGCATAGCGGATATGCAAAAATCTTTTTTGGAAGAGTATTTTAATTTTTTAGATAGTCTTTCAAAAAAATAAGGAGAATTAATGGAAGAAAAAAGAGAAATAAGAGAAATAAGAGAAAGTGTGAATAACCCGTTAAAGAAATTATCCTTTAAAAATGAAGTTTATAAAAAGATTTTTTTAATGGGACTTGCACTATTATTCATTGCCTATTTATTTTTAAACAGCAAAAGTATATTTACAGGTTTTGGCACATTGCTTGGCATAATGGCACCCTTCATACTTGGAGGAGTAATTGCCTTTATAATGAAAATACCTTTAAATTTTTTTGAAAGAAAAGTTTTTAGCAAAATAAAAAATGAAAAAATAGAAAAGCATAAGAGGACAATTTCCATAGCCCTAAGCTTTATATTTATTATCCTAGTAATATTTATAATAATGGCAATAATTGTACCTCAGTTAATCAATTCCTTTGACGGAATTAGAAAATCACTGCCAAGCTTTTTGCAAATGGCAATTGACAAGACTAGAGAAATTCCATATCTAAGTAATTATTCAGACAAATTGCAAAGCGAGTACAACAATTTAAGTTGGAACGAAATATTTAATAGAATTAGGGACTTTGTAACATCAAGCGAAAGGCCATCGAATATACTTAACAGTGCAATTTCAACTGCATCGAGTATATTAGGCGGACTAGTATCCTTTATGCTTGCCCTTATAACATCAATTTATATTTTGGCTGACAAGGAAAGACTGGGATATCAAGCTACGAGAATTTGTTATTCCTTCTTTAATAACAAAATTGCAGAAAAAATAATTCATGTAATGCATCTTCTTCACGAGAACTTTTTTGGATTTATAAGTGGACAACTGACAGTATCCACTTTTATAGGAATTGCAACTTTTGTATCTTGTTTTGTAATTGGAGTGCCAAATGCAGCAACTCTTGGAGTTATAATTGGAGTTACAGATCTCATTCCAATCATTGGACCCTTTTTGGGCGGAACCATGGGCTTTATAATGACTGTAATAGAAGACCCAACAAAGGGAATTGTATTCATAATTTTAATTTTAATCCTCCAACAAATTGAATCCAACTTAGTATATCCAAAGATAGTTGGAAATAAAGTAGGTCTGCCATCACTTTGGACAATAATTGCGATTACTGTCGGCGGCTCTCTCTTTGGAGTAGTGGGAATGTGGGTATTTATACCTTTAGCATCTACTCTATATGAACTAATGAGAGAATATACTGCATATAAAATTAAAGAAAAAAATTTAGATTTAAAAATTAAAAGGGCATAATAAAAATTGGCTAGATATACAAAATATTTAGCCAATTTTTTAATATTATTTTTATTAATTTATAATATTTATCTATGCTTACTTATCTTTTTCAGCGTCCATAATGTCGCCTTCGCAGAATAGGTAAGTTCTCATTTGCTTGTCCCAACCTTCTTGGTTTCTACGCAACCATTCAAGTGTCATCATTGCGTGTTCCATTTCTTCTTTTGCATTGTGCCACATTATTTCCTTTAATTCTTTATCTTCAGAAAGAGAAACTCTTTGATAGTACCAGTCAACTGCTTCAATTTCTTCTTTTAATGAATTAATTGCTCTAATAATATCCCTTGATTTTTTTGTTAATTCTTCTGCTGGTTCATGATAATCGTTAGCCATAATATCCTCCTTAAAACAAAAATTATACTTACAAAAACATTATAACATTAATATATAAAAGGTTAAAGCGAGAAATTTTTGAAATATTTTTATTTAGGGTATAATAAAAATAGTTAAAAAGGGAGAGATTATAATTATAAAAAGGGGTGATTTATAGATTTAAAAAAAGAGAGATTATAAATTATAAAAAAGGAGAGATTATAATGATAGAGTTTAAAAATGTCAGTAAAATCTATCCCGGCAATCAGGTTGCAGCTGAAAATATAAATTTAAAGTTTAAGGATGGCGAGTTTATATGCTTTATTGGAGCCAGTGGATCGGGCAAAACAACTTGCATGAGAATGATCAATAGAATGAATGATATAACTAGTGGAGATATTTTGATAAATGGAGTTAGCATAAAAAGTATGGACCCAGTTGACCTGAGAAGGAAAATTGGATATGTAATTCAACAAATTGGACTACTTCCACATATGACAGTCTACGACAATATAGTCCTCGTGCCAAGACTTTTAAAGTGGGACGAGGATAAACTTAGACCAATAGCAGAAAATTTAATTGAAAAAGTAGACCTGCCATTATCATACTTAGATAAATATCCATCAGAACTATCTGGAGGACAACAGCAAAGGATTGGAGTAATAAGAGCCCTTGCAGCAGACCAAGATATTATTCTAATGGACGAACCCTTTGGAGCACTTGACCCAATAACTAGAGATGCCTTGCAAAAACTTGTGAAAAGACTTCAAAAGGAAATGGGAAAGACCATAGTATTTGTTTCTCACGATATGGACGAGGCACTATCCCTTGCAGATAGAATTGTAATAATGAGAAAGGGACATGTGGAACAATTTGACACGCCTGAAAATATTTTAAAAAATCCAAAGAGCAAATATGTGGAAGATATGCTTGGCGAAGAAAAATTAAATGAAGCAAAAACATCTTATAGAACTGTAGAGACGATTATGTTAAAAGATCCAGTTTCACTTTCTAGCGACAGGTCTACTTACGATGCCCTTGCCCTTATGAGAAAGAGAAGGGTAGACACAATTTTTGTAACTGACGAAGAAGGACATCTTCTTGGAGCAGTTGGAATGTTTGACATAGGAAGATTTGGTAAAAAAATAAAATCTCTCGACGAAGTAATGGAAAAAGTCTACGCAATAAGAGAAGACACAGTTATTATGAATGCCATAAGAGATATTTACAACTTGGATATAAAAAACCTTCCAGTAGTGGATATAGATAATAAACTTGTTGGACTTGTAACTAGAGCTTCCATAGTAGATACAATTTACACAAACCTTTGGGAAAATGAAGACGGCGAAGAAACTGAAGAAATTTTTGAAAAGGACAATCTGTCAGAGCTTATTAAAGATGCATCGGGAGAAGCATCTAAAAAGATAGGTGAAGACAATGATTGATTTTTTACTTACTAATGGTGGAGAAATTTTATCAAAGTCAATAGAGCACCTTTTTATTGCATCAATTTCGCTATTTTTTGGAGTTTTAATTGCAGTGCCCTTAGGAATATTTTTAACTCGTTCAAAGACAATAGCAAAAATTGTAATGGCAATTGCATCAGTACTTCAAACCGTGCCTTCCTTTGCATTATTGGCACTAATGATTCCAATTTTTGGAGTTGGCAAAACGCCTGCCATAGTTTCCCTTTTCATTTATTCACTGCTTCCAATTTTGAGGAACACTTATCTTGGAATAGCAGGAGTAAATGACAAACTAATTGATGCAGCAAAGGGCATGGGCATGACGAGGTCGCAAGTTCTTTTTAAAGTACAAATACCAATGGCTATGCCAGTAATTATGAGTGGGATAAGACTTTCTGCCATTTATGTACTTGCATGGACTACTCTTGCATCCTATGTTGGAGCAGGAGGACTTGGAGATTTTATTTTCAATGGTCTTACAAATGCTATAATGCCAATGGTGGTATGGGGTACAATTCCTGTAACACTAATGGCTATAATTGTGGACTTTTTCTTTGGAATTTTAGAAGACAAACTTTCACCTAACAAGACAAGTGAGGTGGCGTAATGAAGAGATTAAAAAAATTAACTTTAATTTTTGCGATTTCCATATTTTTCACATCTTGCACCTTACCTGGCATTGGTGGAAACACAAAAACAAACGTAGTTGTCGCCACTGGGTCAAATACAGAAAGACAAATTTTAGGAGAAATAGTTAAGCAAATGATAGAACATCACACAGACCTTGATGTTTCATTAATAACAAATTTGTCATCATCAGTCTTAAACCACATAGCTATGTTAAAGGGAGATGTTAATGTAGTTGGTGCTATGTACACAGGTACTGCACTTAGTGGCGAGCTTGGCATGAAACCAATAAGAGATCCAAAAAAAGCACAAGAAGTTGTAATGAAAGAATATTACAAGAGGTGGAATAGATTTTGGTATCCATCCTTTGGCTTTGACAACACATATGCCTTTATGGTTACTAAAAAATTTGCAGAAGAAAACAATCTTAAAAAAGTTTCAGATTTAGAAAAAATAAAGGACAAAGTTAGCGTTGGAGTTGACACAGCTTGGATAAAGAGAGAGGGCGACGGATATAAGGCCTTTCAAGAAACTTACGGTTACGGCTTTAAAAACATCTACCCAATGGATATTGGACTTGTCTATACAGCACTTGCCAGTGGTGAAATGGATGTAGTCCTTGGATATTCAACTGACGGAAAAATTTCATCTTACGATTTAGTAATATTAGAAGATGATAAAAGACTTTTCCCACCCTATGACGCATCACCTGTTGCATCAGAAAAAATTGTGGAAAAATATCCAGAAGTAGAAATTGCAATAATGAAACTAGTAGGACAAATTTCATCAAAAACTATGCAGGAATTAAATAGACAAGCAGATGAAGATTTAATTGAACCAGCAAAGGTAGCGGAAAACTTTTTGAAAAAAAATAATTATTTTGAAGATGTAAAAGTCGACAAAAATAAGTTACAAGAGTATAAAACTTTTGTGGAAGGAGGAAAAAATGTCTGAGGTAATAATGTACTACGCACAAAATTCAAGCTATGTTTTCGAGCAATTTATTAGGCACTTTTTAATTTCCCTTTATGGAGTTTTATTTGCATCAATAATTGCAATACCTCTTGGATTTTTTGTGGCGAGAAAAAGAAAACTTTCAAGGCTTACAATTAGCATTGCAAATGTAATGCAGACCATACCTTCCCTTGCAATGCTTGCTATGCTCATGTTTTTAATAGGAACGGGGCCAAATACAGTGGTCTTTGCCGTATTTCTATACGCAATTCTTCCCATATTAAAAAACACAGTTTCTGGCATAAATTCTGTAACGCCAGAACTTGTTGACGCAGCAATGGGTATGGGCATGACAAGAATTCAACTAATGACAAAAGTTGAATTGCCCCTTGCAATTTCAATTATAATGGGCGGCATTAGAAATGCACTAGTCCTTGCCATAGGAGTAACAGCAGTGGGAACCTTCATAGGTGCAGGAGGACTTGGCGATATAATAACAAGAGGAATAACTGTTGCCAATGGAAGCCCGATAATAATTGCAGGAGCAATACCAACGGCACTAATGGCAGTATTGGCAGACTTTATACTTGGAATAATAGAAAACAAACTAACACCAAGAACATTTACAAAAGTTTAATTTCATTAAAAGTAAATCAAGTTTATAAAACAACTTAAATTAAAAAAATTATAAATAAGACTATTTATAAGACAAAATATTTAATAGCAAAGAAAAAGGGGCTGTTGTAAAAGTCCCAAAATAAAAAAGGTGGTGTTGCAGAATAGATAATTCTATTCTGCAACACCACCTTTATAGTGTATAAAATAGCAATTAAATAAAAAGAAATTCAGGAACTTAGATTTACAATTAAGTTGTATAAACTGTAAACTCCAAGAGGAGATTTTATATATTCTTTTTGAAAATTCTATATAATATTTTAAATTTTTAAGTTATCTATTATTTGTAAGTAAGAGAAATGACAGGTAAAAAAAAGGAGAGTTGTTTATGAAGATAAAAGAATATATTAAACAACTGGATAGAATAATGGCAGTTGCAAAAAATAAGACGTCAGAAATAACAGTCAATGATATTAATAGTGAATTGCTGGATATTATGTTAAAATTCAATGTAGGTTTTGAACAGACTTGCAAATATAAACTGATTGAGATGTTGAAAAAAGTTTAGATTATTTACAAGATGAGAAAAAATGATATAAAATAAAATTAAGTAATTAAAGGGGGTGTGAAATGCAAGATAGATATAATATGACAGAAAAAGAAAATCTATACCTTGCAAAAAGAAATATTGTGGATTCTATTTGGAAAAGTGCAAATCTAGAGGGCATCAATATCACTTTTCCAGATACTTATGATATAGTCAATAAGTTAAAAGTCAAAAATGCAGATATTGCAGAAGTAAACACAATATTGAACTTAAAACACGCTTGGCAGGAGATATTTACAAGTTATGATGAAGATTTAACGCTTGATTATATATGTAACATTCATAAAGAAGTTGCAAAAGATGAAGCGTTAGAGTGGGGAAAATTAAGAACTGGAAAGGTGGGTATAAGTGGAACAGACTATATACCACCAATACCAGATGAAAAAGAAGTAATAAATAAGTTAGAAGAACTGAAGAAAATAGAGCCTAATACATTAAGTGCAATAAAAATTATGCTTTATCTTATGAAATCCCAATTATTTTGGGATGGGAATAAGAGAACAGCAATGTTAATAGCTAATAAGGAGATGATAAAAAAAGGTAATGGAATAATATCTATATCAACAGATAAAATTAATGAGTTTAACACACTCTTAAATAGATATTACTCATATGATGAAGAAGAAAATTTAATCAATTTTATTTATAATAATGCAATAAATGGGATTGATAAAGAATAAGAGAATATAAGATGTAAAGGGGCTGTTGCAAAAGTCCCAAAATAAAAAAGGCGAGGATAATTAAAAAAACCTCGTCTTTTTTGATACAATGTATTTATGAACATAAAAAAACACACATTGTCATTAACTAATTATACGCTAGTTAATGACACAATTCAATTAAAAATAAACTTTAATACAGAAATATATATCCAAGATGATGTAAAACTAAGGCTTGTAAAAAATATAATTGAAAGGATGAATCTATCAGAATTAAAAAAAGTCTATTCATCATATGGAAGAAAAACAGTTGTAAATCCTGTAACAATGCTTGAAATATTAATATTTTGCTATTCAGAAGGAATATTTTCATCAAGAGAAATAGAAAAAGCCTGTAAATATGACTTAAGAATTAAATATCTACTAGATACAGAACAAGCACCTGACCATAGCACAATAAATAGATTTAGACAAAAAATAACAGAATTAACGCCAGGTTTACTTAATCAGATGGTTCAAATATTAATAGAAGAAAAGCAAATAGACCTATCAAGCATATACATAGACGGAACAAAGATAGAGGATTATGCCAACATATACAGCTTTGTATGGAGAGGGTCAATAGAAAAACATCAAAAAAAGCTAAAAGACTGGAAGGAAAAACTAGAAAAATACAAAAAAGACATGGAGTTTAGAAAGAACCTAAAATATGATGAAAAACAAGACAAATACATAACACTGGAAGGAAAAGAATTCATAAGATGCAAAGACAAACATACAAAAAAGAAAAGTGGATACATATCGACAACTAAAGTATATAGGTGCTTTGATTGGAATACAAAAGGACAAAAAACAAAAGGAATCTATATCTCAGAAACATTCCAAAAATATAGAGAAAAATCCTTAAAAAATATAACATCAAAAGAAGGAATAGAAGAAAGAATAAACCGCTCAATCCAAGCAGAAGGAGCATTCTCAAAAATAAAAGAAGGATTATCCTATACTAGATTCCATCATAGAGGGAAGGCAAATATAATAAGTGAAATAAATCTCATATCAGTAGCCATAAACCTAAATAAATTAGCATCAAAAATAATAAAAAAAGACTTAGAAATCATAAAATACAAAGCAGCTTAAGAAAAAAATTTTTCAAAAGTATAGCTTTATTAAAGTTACCCATTTTTATGAAATATTGGATAAATCTGTTCAAATAATTTTTTTAGGCGGAAAAATGGAACGGCTAATTTTAAATATTTAATAAAAATGGTGCTGTTGCAAAATAGGTAATTCTATTTTGCAACAGCACCGTTTTTGTGCGAAATTTTATTTTCTTTTATTTTTTTCTTTTACTAAGTTTATGGAGTTGTACCAATTTGCCTTCAAACAAAGTTTAGCTAATTCCAAATCTCTTTTTTTAAGAGCGTCTATCAAAGCCTTGTGTTCTCCAAAGGTATTTGATTTGCCATCATTGTCTTTAAAAAAAGAGAGCTCAACACGTTGAATTTTCTTTTTAAGAGGATGGATAATAGAAGGCAATTCTGGATTCCCTGACAAGTAAATAAAACTGTCGTGAAATTCATTGTCGTAATTTAAAAGTTCCATTGTGTCAAGATTTTTAAAAGCCAGATCTAATTTTGCATTTATTTTTTGAAGGTTATTAATAAAGTCATCGTCAATTTTATCAAAAGCTTGTTCAAGTGCAAGCATCTCCAAGCTGGCTACTACTGAATAAGTATAAAAGGAAGCATCTAAATCAATGGGCGCAACAATTGTCCAACGATTAGCCTTTGAAAGTATTAGCCCTTCATTTTCTAATTTTAGGATGGCTTCTCTAATAGGAGTTCTACTTATTCCAAGTTTCTCTGAAAGACTATTTATATTTATTTTTGTTTCAGGCTCCAAATAACCTGTTATTATCCAGTTAGAAAGCGTATCATAAACTTCATCTTTAATAAAAGTTCTATTTATTTTTTCGTTTCTACTATTTTCTAATAGCATATTCAACATTAAAACCTCGTTTTCATTATTAATCTTAAGTATATCATAAAATAATTATAAAAAGTAGTGTTGACAAAAAAAGACAAGTAAAGTATTATGTAATATATCACATAATACTTAAAAAATTAGTTAATAAATAATTATATTTTATCTTTTATTAAAAGATGTTAAAAAATATATTCAAAATTTATAAAAAGGGGAGTCTATGAAATTAGAAATTTTTACTAAAGATCAAAAAGAAAAAAGGGAAAGATATGATATAAGCTTTTTAAATAAGGATGTAGCAATGGAAGTTCATAATTATCACAATAACTTTCCAATGTATAAAGAAACACCTTTTGTTGAATTAAAAAACCTTTCGGAGAAAATAGGTGTAAAAAATATTTTGGTTAAGGATGAATCCAATAGGTTTGGATTAAATGCATTCAAAGTTCTCGGTGGAAGTTATGCTATTGGGAAAGTTATTGCAGAAAAGTTAAATATGGACATTAAAAATTTGGATTTTGAAAAATTAACTTCTAAAGAAGTTAAAGACAAATTAGGAGATATTACTTTTATAACTGCGACTGATGGAAATCATGGTCGTGGAGTTGCATGGGCTGCTAATAAATTAGATCAAAAATCAATTGTATTTATGCCTAGGGGATCAGCTGAAGAAAGAGTTAAGAATATTGAAAAAGAAGGAGCAACTGTAAAAGTTTTAGATATGAACTACGATGAATGCGTTAGAGAAGCTAATAAACTAGCTGAGGAAAAGGGTTACATCATGGTTCAAGACACTGCTTGGGATGGATATGAAGATATTCCAAAGTGGATTATGCAGGGCTATATGACTCTTGCTTGGGAGATGTATGAAACCTTGCAAGAAAAAAATATTAAACCGACTCATGTGTTTTTGCAAGCTGGTGTTGGTTCTTTTGCAGCAGCAACTACTGGATTTTTTATAAATATGTATGAAGGTAAAGACAAGCCAAGTATTACTATTGTAGAGCCTGATACTGTTGCTTGTATTTATGAATCAGCTATTGCAAATAAAAGAGTTTTAGTTGGGGGAGATCATAAAACGATTATGGCAGGGCTTGCTTGTGGCGAACCAAATACATTTGGACTAAAAGTCCTTTTAGATAATTGTGAGCATTATATTAAGGCCTCGGATGAATTTGCGGCTTTTGGTATGAGAGTTCTTGGAAATCCTTATAAGGATGATAAAAGAATTATTTCGGGAGAAAGTGGGGCAGCTCCTTTTGGTGCAATTATTAAAATTTTAACCGATGATAGTTTTGAAAATGCAAGAAAGGAATTAAATATAAATTCAGATTCAAATTTAATATTTGTTTCTACGGAAGGCGATACTGATGCTAAAAACTATTTAGATATTGTATGGGATGGAAAATATGAAAGTACAGGAGGTAGAAAATGAGTAAGATAAGTGCAGTAGAGTTAACGCAAAAGTTAATCAGAAGACAAAGCTATTCAGGAAAGGAGGAAGGTGTTTCAGAAGAACTGACAAAATTTTTTAGAGATAATGGATTTGATGATGTTCATGTAGACAAGTATGGAAACACTATTGGTCACATAAAAGGGAATAGACCTGGACCAAAAATTGTATTTGATGGTCACATGGACACAGTTCCTGTAACTGATGAGAGTGAATGGGAGTATCCTCCTTTTGAAGCAGAAATTCACGATGGGAAAATTTACGGGAGAGGATCAAGTGACATGAAGGGTGCTTTGGCATCAATGGCAGTTGCAGCAAGCAATTTTAAAGAAAAAACTAAGGGGGATTTTGCTGGAGAAATTTTTGTCGCAGGAATTGTTCATGAAGAATGCTTTGAAGGTGTTGCTGCAAGAGAAGTAAGCGCTTACATAAATCCAGACTATGCAATAATTGGTGAAGCTTCAAACTGCAATGTTAAAATTGGGCAAAGAGGAAGAGCTGAAATTAAAGTTGAAGTTTTAGGAAAGCCAGCGCATTCAGCAAATCCTGAAAAGGGAATCAATGCAGTTTATAAAATGTGTAAAGTAATTGAGGCTATTAAAAATTTAAAACCAACTCATCATGATAGATTGGGCGATGGAATTTTAGAGCTTGTAGATATTAAGTCAAGTCCATATCCAGGGGCATCTGTTGTGCCAGAAAAATGTGTTGCGACTTATGATAGAAGATTATTAGTTAATGAAACTAAAGAATCTGTTTTAGCTCCAATAAATGAACTTTTAGAAAAGTTAATGAAAGAAGATAACGAATTAAAAGTTAGAGCCTATTATACAGAGGCTGAAGAAAAATGTTTTACTGGAGAAACTATTGGAGGAGAAAGATTTTTCCCAGGATGGATATTTGACGAAGATGAAGTATGGGTAAAAAAAGTTGTCGCAAAGCTAAAGGATAAGGGACAAAATCCAGAAATAACTCAATATAATTTCTGCACAAATGGAAGTCATTATGCTGGAGAGGCAAAGATAAAGACACTTGGCATTGGACCTTCAAGAGAAAATTTAGCACATACTGTCAATGAGTATATAGAAGTTTCCGAGCTTGAAAAAGTTGTGGATTCTTATGAAGCGGTAATGGAAGCGTTATTAGTATAAAGGAGATAAATATGTACGATATCTTTATTAAAAACGGAACTATAGTAGATGGAACTGGAACAAAACCCTTTGATAAAAATATAGCTATTAAAGATGAAAAAATGTATTTTGTTGAAGGAGATGTTGAAGCAAAGAGAGTCATTGATGCTAAAGGAAGAATTGTAACTCCAGGATTTATCGACACACACTCCCATTCTTCAATGCTTGTAATTGAAGATCCTTATCTTGCACCAAAACTATTTCAGGGAATAACAACTGAGCTTGTTGCCCAAGATGGAATGGGACCTGCTCCTGTAAACAATGAAACAGTAAAACCTTGGAAGAAAGCAATGGCTGGACTAGAAGGTGAATATGATTATGAATGGGACTGGAGAAGTATAGAAGAATACTTAAATAAAATTGACAAACTTGATCTTGGACCAAATATTGCATATCTTGCACCACATGGAAATGTGAGAATGGTTAGCATGGGGCTTGAAAATAGAAAACCAACAGCAGAAGAACAAAGAAGAATGAATGAAGAACTTCAAAAAGCTTTTGATGCTGGTGCTTTTGGGATGAGCACAGGAATGATCTATCCGCCATGTGTATATGCAGATGTAGATGAATTTATTGAATTAGGGAAAGTAATAAAGAAAAATGGCGGGGTTTTTGTAACTCATCAAAGATCAGAAGCAGATGCAATGCTTGAATCAATGGATGAAATCTTAAAAATTGCAAGAGAAGGTGGATGTAGAACTCACTTTTCACACTTTAAAATCTGTGGAAAAAACAATTGGGATATGATTCCTGACATCTTACAAAAACTAGATGACGCAAAAGAAGAAGGGCTTACAATTTCTTTTGACCAATATCCATATGTTGCAGGCTCTACAATGATGTCTGTAATTCTTCCACCATGGGTTCACGATGGGGGAACGGACAAATTAATAGAAAGACTTAATGATAAAGAACTTCGCGAAAAAATGAAGAAAGACATAAAAGAAGGAATACCAGGCTGGGATAACTTTATTGATTTTGCAGGGCTTGAGGGAATTTTTATAACCTTTGTTAAAAACGAAGAGTCAGAAAAATATGTTGGAATGAATCTTATTGAACTAGGTGAAGCAACTGGTAAAGATCCCTATGATGCAATATTTGATTTAATCAGAGATGAAGAAAATATTGTAGGTTTAGTAGATTTTTATGGTAAGGAAGAACATATAAAGACATTTATGAAAAGAGATGAACAAAATGTTTGTACAGATGGAATAATAGGAGCAAAACCACATCCAAGACTTTATGGCTCTTTTGCAAGAGTTCTTGGAAAATATTGTAGAGATGAAAAAGTATTCCCTGTTGAAGTTGCTATAAGAAAGATGACTGGTAAAGCTGCTGACACAA
Organism: Peptoniphilus sp. SGI.035; assembly: GCF_050315115.1. Taxonomy (NCBI): domain Bacteria; kingdom Bacillati; phylum Bacillota; class Tissierellia; order Tissierellales; family Peptoniphilaceae; genus Peptoniphilus; species Peptoniphilus sp. SGI.035. Next base: position 115,223 of record NZ_JBNPOJ010000003.1, on the reverse strand, counting down.
TAGGGCTTAAAGATAGAGGCTATTTAAAAGATGGATATGCAGCAGATATATTAGTAATAGATTTTGATAACATTAAAGATAATGGAGATTATACAAATCCTAAGCAATTAGCTACAGGAATAGACTACTCTATAGTTAATGGAAATATTTTAATAGATGAAGGAAAAGCAACTCCTAAAAAAGCAGGTAAAGTATTAAGATTTAAAGGGAGATAAATATGAATGCTACTCAAAGAACAACATTAACAATAATAATAATCTATATGATTGCAACAGTAGCAATTGGCTTATTTGCATCCTATAGACAAAAGAAAAAGTCGCAATCAAAAAATGCAAATGAAGATTTCTTGATGGCAGGAAAATCTCTCGGTCCATTTGTGTTAGCTGGAACACTTTTTGCAGCTAACACAGGTGGAGCGTCAACAACAGGAATAGCTACAAATGTATATAGCTATGGGATTTCAGCAGCATGGTATGTTATAGCAGCCGGAATAGGTTTTGTATTAGTATCTTTTGTTGCATCTTACTTTAGAAGATCATCAGCAAATACGGTTCCTCAAATTATTGGAATGAGATTCGGCAAGCCATCACATATAATAACAGCAATAACATCAATTTTAGCACTATTTATGGCAACGGGTGCTCAAATAATAGCTACAGCATCAATAATAAATGTATTAACTGGTCTTGACTTTAATAAGGCCGCAATTATAACAACAATAGTCGTAATTGCATATACTATGATTGGAGGATTTGCATCAGTTGCATCAGCTAATATGATGCATGTGTTCTTTATAACTATTGGAATGACAATTGCTCTTTTTGTAATGGTTGAAAATAAAGCAATTGGAGGGTTTGCAAATCTATTTGAAAAGGCTAGAGAAGTATCTATTGCATCTAATGGAGAAGTTGACTTAATGAGCATGACAAAAATTGGATTTCCAACAGTACTGGGATATATTGCGATGTATTGTATGACATTTCCGACTGGGCAAGAGATTGTGCAAACATTCTCGTCAGCAAAAACTGGTTCAGCAGCAAAGACGGGTTCAATAATAGCAGGACTTTTATCAGCAGCTTATGCAATAGTCCCAGCTCTTATAGGACTTATGGCTTATTCTTATATTGATGGATACACAGCAAATGGAATATCTAAATCAGCTTTAGCAGATGCTACAGTTAGATTTGCACCACCATTGGTTTCTGGAATAGTACTTGCTGCAGTAGTTGCCGCAACAATATCAAGTGCATCAGGAAATATGATTGGAACAGCAACAATGTTTTCAAATGACATATATAAGCCATATATCACAAATAACAATGCAGATCCAAAAAAGGAAGTACTAGTATCAAGAATTGTAATGACTTTGGCAGGACTTTTTGGACTAGGAGTAGCATTATCTAACTCAAACATAATTAGTGTAATGATGTCTGCCTTTGCATTGCGTTCAGCAGGACCTTTTGCTGCCTTTGTTTGTGGACTTTTTTGGAAAGACGTAACTCAAAAGGCAGGATTTATAGCAATACTTGCAGGAACAATAGTATCGGCTATTTGGATTTTTGTATTAAAGAGTCCATGGGGGCTTAGTGCAATAGTTCCAGGTGCAGTAGTAGCATTTGTTGTAATATTTATAGTAACAAAGATAGATTTAGCATCAGGAGGAAAACCAGCACCATTAATTGAATTTGATGAAGTTTAAAACAATTAAATATGACTTTCAAAATAATTTTTTAAGAATAAAAAATAGAATAATCAAAATAAAACTCAGAACTACCTTAGCTCTGAGTTTTTATTTTGCAAAATTTTATTAATGTGAAAGTGTAATAAAATTTTTCTATATTTTTTTCGTGTTTTTTGTTTTTCTAAATTCTATTACAGAAGCTAGGGTATTAATTAGGACTATATAATGGTGGTAAAAGGAAAAATACAAGGACATTATTGGTGCACCAAACATTTCAAGGGGTGTACGTCCTGCTATATTCCAGGGGATGTAGGCTGCCGTCATGACTGCTGTATTTTCTAGGTCAAGTGCTAATTTTTCATTATCTTTATAACTTTCACGTGCCATTTCATAAGTTAACATTATGGAGAGTGTTTGATTTGAGCTAAAAACTGAAATCAAAATGGACATTACTGACATTATGATCATGTCGGGGAGCCTTGAAAATAATTTTTTTATGATTTTTTTAACGCCGACTAAAAGCTGAGTTTCCTTAAAAAATCCAAAGTATCCCGATGAAATTCCAACTATTAAAAGCATTTTTAGCATTGAAATAAATCCACCACCATTAATTAGTTTGCCAGCATCTGAATTTACGTGAAAACCAAAAATCAATGCCCTAAATATTTCCAGCGCATTTTTATTTTGAAATATAGCTGCAAAAAATATTGAAAGCAAAATGGAAATAAGCATATTTATTTTTAAATCAACTTTAAAAATTGAAAGCAAGATTATAGAAAGTGGTGGAACTATTAAAAGCAAGTTGAAGTTAAAAATTTCTTTTATTAAATTTATTCCTCTATTGTCAATTTTTGCGTCAATGCCAAGATTAAAAATTTGGTAAGTTATAATTGTGAGGACAAGGGGCAAAATGCAAGTCCTAAACATATTTTTTAAATTTTTGTAGAGGTCAGTTTTTGTCAAAGTTGCGACAAGTAATGCCGATGTTGACATTGGCGATGATCTGTCGCCAAAAAAACAACCAGATAAAATTGCACCGCCACTTATAAGGGGATTAAAACTCATTGCATTTGAAATCGACATGGAAATTATGCCAGCTGTTGATGCAGTGCCAAAACTTGTACCCGTAAGAAAAGAAATAGTAGCGTTAAAAATAAAAATACCAACGTAAAAGAATCTTGGATTGATTAAGCTTGTTCCGTGATAAATTATATAAGCGATAGTGCCGGAAAGTCGCCAAATTCCTGTAATCATTCCAATGAGAGAAAATACTATTAGGATAGTTTTTGTGCTTTTTATGCCAGTATATACCATTGTAGAGATTTCTTTTAAGCTAAATTTTTTTATGTAGGCATAAAAAGATAAGAGAATTAAATTTAAGAAAAGTGCAAAAGTTAGTGGTATTTTAAAAATTATTGCCACAAATAAATTCAATATGAATAAAATTAATATACATATTTCGAACATCAAATCACCCCTAATTATTATATCTTAATTTTATATAAAATATATTATAAAGAATATTGGGAAAGTTATTACAAAAAAATTAATTTAAAATTAAAAATTGCTTAAATAAATATATTGCAGTGTTTAACTATTGCAAATTCAGATAATCATACTATATAATACTTTTGATAATATTCTTGGAGGTTAGTATGAAAAATTTATACATAAAGGCAAAGAATTTAATTTTTAAAAATAAGAAAACCAAGATAATTGCATTATTGCTATTATTTTTAATTGTATTTTTAATATTTAAAATAATTTCGGGAAAACTAAAAGGTGGAGATGGCGAAGGAGTTTCACAAAACCAAGTGGTTACATTGGAGAGGGGAAGTGTTACAAATTCCGTTACAGAAAAGGGAAAAGTTGTACCTTCAAATTCTGTTGAAGTCTATGCAGAAAAGCCACTTCCAGTTACTCACGTAAATGTAAAAGTGGGCGATAAAGTTAAAAAGGGCGATGTAATTGCAGAATTGGATTCATCTTCTATTGAGCAACAATTAAAGTCAAGGCGTGCACAAAAGTCAGCCACAGATAAAAATGTTTCTGCACAAATTTCTGCGGCAAAAAAGAGATTATCAGAAGCAATTAGTGGCAGAGATTCAGGGAAAAACGCAGCAATTGTAGCTGCTGAAACTTCTATTACACAAGCAATGGATCAGTATTTAGCTGCGCAAAAAGCCTATGACGATTTTAAGAGAAGCATTGACGAGAAATACAATCAAGGGATAGTTGCAGAGGGCGATACAAAGGAAAATCTTGCTTACCAAGAAGAAGCGGCAAGTTTAAAATACAAACAACTTCAAGATGATATGAATAAAAATGCCAATAAAATTTCTGAAAACAGAGCTATTGCATCAGACAAGTCTAAGAAAACTAGCTATTTGCAAAATTCACTTGAAAATGAAAAGAGAAGATCAACTGAGATAGGGATTTCCATAAAAGAAGAACAGGAAAGATTAACTGAAGCTCAAGGACAAGTTTCTAATTATCAAACAGAAATAAGTGGACTACAAGCACAAAAAAATCAATTAGAAGCAAAAAAACAAAAACTAGAAAAAGATAAAGAAAGTCTATTGACATCAACTTCAAATGAAGCAAAAAAAGAATTAGATAAAGTTTTAAGAGAACTAGATAGAGTAGTAGAACAAATAGGACAATGTGATAAAGATATTATAGATAAAAAATCAGCCCTTGATGCAATTAACTTCGATGAAATAAAAAAATCGGCAAATGAAAATATAAACAGTCTTACAAGAAGGCAAAACGAAGTCGAAATCGAAGTAAATAGAATTACGGAAGAACTTGGAAATGCCAAAGCTGACGAACAAAAATACACATTAGAAGCAGATGCACTGGAAAAAGAAATAGAAGCACAAAAGAAACAAGTGGACGCAACAAAACTTGAAGTGCAAAAAGCAAAAGATGATGTCAATCTAAATTCCGACAAAGCTTTAAAATCACAAAAAGCACGTGAAGACGAGTTAAAAACTTTGGCACAAAGTGTAGAAACTGCAAAGAATAATTATGAAAGTGCAAAGAAAAATCTTGAATCTACAAAAACCCAAGTGGCAAATGAAATTTCTGGACTTTCTGACAATTTAAAAACTGCAAAGGCAGGCGCAAACAATTTAGACAGCGTAGAAATTGAAAATCTAACAGAAGAATTAGAAAAAGTAATGATAAAAGCACCAGCTGACGGAACTGTTACAGAGTTAAATGCAAAAGAAGGGCAAACACCAGCAGCATCTGTTGCCAAAATTGAAACCATAGAAACATTGAGAATTGAATCACAAGTAAAAGAATACGACAAAAATTCTGTATCCGTTGGGACAGAAGTAGAAATTACATCAGATGCAGTCATGGGCAAAAACTACAAGGGCAAAGTAATTTCCATAGAGCCAGTGCCAATGAAAGCGTCAGAGGAAAATAAAACTAGCGAAGTATTATACAAGACAGTAATAGAAATTAATAGTGGACAAGAAAATGAACTTGCACCAGGCATGAGCCTTAGAGTTAAGTATATTTTGAGCGAAGAAAAAAACACTTTCAAAGTACCCACAGATGCAATTTTCGATAGAGATGGCAAAAAATATGTACTTGCACTAAGGGAAAAGGGCAAGGATAAATATCAAATTGAAAAAGTTGAAGTAACCTTAGGGCTTGCTAATGATGCAGAAACTGCAATAAAATCCAAAAACTTAAAGGAAAAAGATAAAGTTCTTGCAACATCAGGAGGCTATGGCGAGGGAAGTATTGTAAAAATTTTAGATACACCTATGCTAGAGGAAAAGGCTGGAAAAGAAGATGAAAAATAATTTCATAAAAATGCGGGACATAAAAAAGTCCTTTAACATTGGAAAAGAAAACGAATTGGAAATACTTCACGGCATAGATTTTGACGTAAATGAGGGCGACTTCGTTTCAGTAGTGGGACAGTCCGGTTCAGGAAAGTCAACTTTAATGAATATAATTGGACTTTTAGACAGACAGACATCGGGATATTATGAACTTAATAAAGTAGACATTTCCTCGTTAAAGGACAGCGAACTTTCTAGTTATCGTTCCAAAAAAATTGGCTTTGTATTTCAAAATTTCAATCTAATTCCAAGATCAAATGCACTTAAAAATGTGGAACTACCCATGACATATGCAGGAATTTCAAAAAAAGAGAGGACAGAGCGAGCAGAAAGACTTTTAGAAATTGTGGATATGAAGGACAGGATGAAACACCTCCCCAACGAATTATCTGGAGGACAAAAGCAGAGGGTGGCAATAGCAAGGTCTATGGCAAATAATCCCGACATAATCCTAGCAGATGAACCTACGGGAGCATTGGACTCCAAAACGGGAAGAAATGTAATGGATCTCTTTCACAAGCTAAACGAAGTGGAGAAGAGGACAATAATCATCATCACTCACAACCTTGAACTTGCAGAGGAAGCCACTCGAATTTACAAAATGAACGATGGAATGTTGGAGGAGATTTAATGGATTTATTAGAAACAATAAAACTCTCCTTGGAAGGATTGAGATCCAATAAGCTAAGGTCCTTTTTGACCATGCTTGGCATTATAATCGGCATAGGTTCAGTAATTGGCATCACGACAATAGGCAACGCACTTACAAAATCCGTAAATAAAGCCTTTGACTCCATAGCTAATACAGCAGTCCAAATTTATGTGCAGTCAAAAAAATCTGATTACGATAATAGCGAACTTAGCGAAGGTGATTTTTTAACGGAAAATATAATAAATTATTTAGAAGCACAAAAGGGCAGGAAGATAGACAAACTCATCTACAATGGAGCTGGTGGAAACGGCTTTGTAAAAGAAGGAAGAAATAAAGAACAAGTTACAATATCGGCGACATCACAGGATGAAAAAAATATTTTCAAAATAAAAATGCTTGCCGGCAGGTTTTTAAATGAAGAAGATGTAAAGAGAGGCAAGTCAGTTGTAGTAATATCCGACAAGGTTTTGGAAAAAGTATATAAAACTTCGGCACCAGAAGTACTTGGCAGAGAAGCAAAAATCGAAAGCAATGGCAAGCTAATAGTTGCCATGATTATTGGCGTCTACAAGTACGAAGAGATATCCGTAATGGGACAATCCTTCAACGGATCTAGTTCCACAATATACATTCCAAGGACGACGGGAGATAGAGAATTTTTGACAGAGCCAAGAACTTTTTATTATGACGTAACAATGACTTTAAAAAATTCCGATACAATAGAAGAAGATGCACAATCAATTGTCGACGACTTAAACGCAAAATTTTACGCCAACAATCCTAGAGCAGAGGTGAAATATTATTCAGCAAAAAGCGAAATTTCACAAGTAAATGGCGCCATGGGTTCAATTCAATTAGCAATTGGAGCAATCGCAGCCATATCCCTTTTAGTTGGTGGAATTGGAGTAATGAACATTCTTCTAGTTTCAGTAACAGAGAGAACGAGAGAAATTGGAATAAGAAAGGCACTTGGGGCAACTAGGGGAGACATACGAAAACAATTTATAATAGAATCTGTGATAATTTGTATAATTGGAGGAATTTTCGGCATAATCTTAGGGTCAATAATCGGACTTGTGGGGTCTAAACTTTTGAAGGCGCCATCACTTCCATCAATTGGTTCCATTGTAGTAGCAGTTGGATTTTCTATGCTAATAGGAATTTTCTTTGGTTACTATCCAGCTAACAAAGCAGCAAAACTTGACCCAATAGAAGCCCTTAGATATGAATAAATTTTGAAGATTTATAATATAAGCATAGAAAGTACAGAGGATACAATAACAAAAAGATTTATAAAAATTTTGCTTTTCTATCAAGTGCTGGGAGGAATGCTTCTAAACTTATATTCTCAGCTAAGTACTGCTAAACAAGAAAAGCTATATGAAAATTTATTAACATATGCTTTATTCCCACAAGTTAGAAAGACATTTTTAGAAAATAAAAATAAATAAGAAATGAAGTTTCAACTTATTAAAAAAGGCAAACCCTTAGAAGATTTCTAAAGGTTTGTCTTTTTGTATGTATATTTATTTTACAAGAAAGAATGTACGACGAGTAAATAGAAGGGCTAAAGCAAATTATTTGTGCACTAAAAGAAAAAAAAAAAAAACAAAATGAGATAAACAGTAACTAAGAGGTAACTAAAAGATAGATGAATAAATAAATATAAAAATAATAGTAAAAAATCAATTAATAGTATTTACAGATAGTTTGCTTAGAATTATTATTAATATATAATATCAATTGAATTTAGCGATATGTAATCAGTATTTTATTTAAAAATCAATATATTATATTATACTATTTAGGTATATTTTATATTGAAATAGATTTTTATATAGACGAATTAAAAATAATATAAAAATTGATGCGAAAGGTTCGCAATACTGGATGGTAGTCCTATAAACAAAGGGATACAGTCAGTTTCATATAATAAAAAATATAGATGTGTATTAGAATTTGTGAAAAAATATACAAAATTATACAATCTTATACTAAAGAAAAGTATTTTGTAAACTAAACATAAGCTTTTTTAAATACATAAATAAAAATTAATTAATACAAGACCTTACATTACAAAAGAACTAAGGAAAATTATATAGAATATAAAACTTTAGAAAGGAAAGTAAAAATGAAGGATAGAAAGCAAAAAATTATAATAATATTACTTATAATAGCCATATTAATTCCTATATTTCCAGATTCAATAATGGCTTTAAAAGCAGAAAAGTATTCGGGAGTGCCTCTTGAGCTAGATGGTGAACATTCGAAAAAAAATAAAGTTATTGAAACAGATGCTTCTCAGCCAAAAAAGAAAAGTGAAAGCATATTTGAAGAGAATACTTCTCAGCCAAAAAAGAAAAGTGAAAGCATATTTGAAGAGAATACTTCTCAGCCAAAAAAGAAGAGTGAAAGCATATTTGAAGAGAATACTTCTCAGCCAAAAAAGAAAAGTGAAACCATAATTGAAACTTCTCCTGAAAGTTTGGAAATATTAAATGGACAAAGGGATAGCACTTCTAAAAACTCTCCAAAAGATAAAGCATTTAAAGATAAAAAAGATATTACACTTTCTGAACCTAAACTTAATTCAGCTTCTGAAGAGCTTCCTAAAGTAGGTCCTGAGTCTTTGCCAATGGCAGATAGTCTATCTCCCGGTCAAAGTAAAATTCTATCCAGCCCTAAGACAAATTATCACAATGGGGAAAGATTAGATTTAAAGGGCATAGAGATTTTGACAAAAAATGCAGATGGACAAGCAAAACTTTATACCCTAGAGGAATTGCTTTCGAGAGAAGATATTTCTATAAACCCAAAACAAGGAGAAACAATAGGAGCAAGTTATTATAGTAAATTAAAAGATCCTACTTACTTATCTAAGGAATCTGAAAGTGTAAAAAAAGAAATAGCTAATTACATAGAAAAACATCCACTAGAGGATTTTAAAGAACCCGTTAATCAAATAACTATCAATATCCCTGGTTGTGAAGAGATACAAATTCCTTTAACCATAGAAGAAGATCAACTACATTTAAGCCCATTAGAATTATTTAATGCACTAAAATTAAAAAATTCTTCTATGATGCTTTTAAATATTGATAAATTAACTTATAGGATAGGCGAGGAGATTAACCTAGATTCTTTAAAAATACTTTTAAAAGATAAAGATGGAAATCTATCTATAATTACTGGCAGTGAAATTTTAAATAATTCTAATTTTAAAGTAGACACCTTAAAATTTAGTTCTATTCAAAGTTTATTAATTCAAAAATCAAAAATGGAAGAAAAGGAAGGAGTTCTGACACAGAACAAGCAAGATATTGAAAAAATCCTTGAAGGAGTAAGAAATGACAAAAAGGAAAACATACAAAATATATTAGCCAGTGGAATTTTCAAAGACTTAACTACAATAGTAGATAGCAGAGAACCAATTCAGACTTCAATAAAAATAGAAGGGGAGAATTTTGGAGAGTTATACCTTCCAATAACCATTGTAAATAATGATTCTCTAATTACTCCTTTAGATAGTAAGGGAGATTTAAACCTTTTAAGCTGGGCATTAAATTTAGACGACCAAAGCATATATGTAGAAACATTAGATGTAAATAGCTTAGCAGATATAAAAGAAGCTGAGATAGAATTTTCTGAATCAATAAATAAAGAAAAATCTAATATCACCATTGATAGGATAGTTAAAACTAATGGCTTAGATGAGGAGGATATCAGCCTAAGAGATATTGAACTTAGAAATATCCCTGAAGAATTAAGGCAAAAACACTTAGCTGGAGAAGATATTAGCCAAGAATTGCCAAAATTTAATATTAACAATCCTTTGAGTTTTTCTAAAAATTTAGAAGCAGGAAATAAATACGTATTTTTTATAAAAGTAAAACAAAAAGCTAAGGAAGAAACAATAAATAAGGATATAAAAGCTAAGGATGAGATAATAAACAAAGAAAGCAATAATAAAGAAATAATAAACAAAGAGATTAATAATAAAGAAAGCAATCTAAAAATTAATAATGAAATAATTGAAAATACAAATATTGGAAAGGATACAATAGACTCTAAACTTTTAGTAGATATAAAGGTCAAAGTTTTAGACAATGATGAGATAAAAGAAGAAGTTAAAAATATAATTGTCAACTCCGGCAATAGTTTACTCTTACCTACTGTTGTTCTTATTCCTATAATTCCTCCTTCAGAAATTAGAGGAGATTTTCTTATAAAAAAAGTAGACTCTGAGGATGGAAAACCACTAAATGGTGCTACCTTCAAGCTTTATGATGTCAATAGAAAATATGAATCTTTTCATAATATAAGTGATAGAGGGGAAACAATTGTTACACGTCTTTTGGGATTATATATATTAAGTGAATTAAGGGCACCAGAAGGATATGAATTGTCAAAAAAAGAATGGTCTATATATGTAAGTTCAGAAGGAAGAGCCTATATACATGAAATTGGCGAAAGACATTATGGTAAAAGTAAGGGAAATGATGTAACAAATAATGTGTTGCTAACAGGGGCAATAGATTTTACAGATTATTCAGCTAACAATAAATTAGACATGGGAACGGAAGAAGAGCATATTAAGATAGATATGAATATTCATGTAAATGGTTCTGTAAATCCGGGAGATTACTTTAGTATTAAAGAATCTAACACTCTTCACTACAATATGACACGACCTGATTATATGGACTATCCATCAATTGTAGATAAAGAGGGAAGGGTTCTAGCCTATCCAACCTATGGACCAAGTTTTAATATAGAAGATGGTTCTGGAAAAGAAATAGTTTATGTCTTTACAAAAGATGTAGCCGGCAGGACAAACTTAGATATGGAAATGACTTGGAAACATTCTGTAAATCTAAATTATGTACCAAATTCTGGAATTTATGATTTTTCTGTATCTGTGGGAGAACATGATACTATATCAAAAAAGATAAACGTACTTTATAATAAAGAACCTGACAAAGCACCAGCTAATGATTTGAATATGGATGCAGATTATATATATACAAATGAGCAAACTGGAAGATATACTTTGATTGCCTATATCAATCCAATGAAAAAAAATATAACAAGAGATCAATATACTGTGGAGATATGTCCTGAAATTGAATTTAATAATAATAAGTTAAATGTGGGAGATATGCTAGATGTTTATCCAAACGGTAATGTACAAGATGGTAGGACACGAATTTCAGTATATAAGTTTAAAGATAAAGAGCCTATACCGAAAGCTGTAATTTTTGATGAATCTAAATTAGAAAAAGTTCCTTATAAAGTTGATCTATTCATGTCAGAAGATGCATTTGATGTATATGCAAAAAAAGTTAAATTTGATAATGATCCAGGGGCAACTTATTTGATAAAGATTGATGGTGATATGAAGTTTCCAAAAGAAGACCCCCAAAAAGAAACTATTCTTGCTCACAGGTTCAAAGTAAAAGCTGGTCCATCTCTAGAATTTAAACAAACTTATGAAGTTCCAGTAGAGTATAGTGATGAAAGTGCAAAAGAAATCACTAAAATGCCAAGTATAACCGTAGAAAATACCAAAAAGACAGTAACAGAGGCAAAGGGAAAACTTGAGCTTATAAAGAAAGATGAAAATGGAGCTGGATTAGGAAGAGCAGTATTTAAATTAGAATCCGTCGATTACAATAATTTAGGCTCAAGTAGAATCTCACCAAAAGATGGCAAAATCTTATTTGATAATATAAGTCCCGGACTATATGAACTAAGGGAAGAGTATGCACCAGCAGGATATGAATTATCAAATAAAAAATGGTCTGTATATGTAAATTCAGAAGGAAAAACCTTTATACAGGAAATTGGCGACATAGGTACTTTGAGAAATGACCAAAATGATGTAACAAGTAGAGTAATATTTTCAGGGGATTTGAGTTTTAATGATATTTCAGGTAACCGTAAACTTGACGTGGGAACAGAGGAAAATAATATTGCAATAAATATGCATATGGTAATAAATGATTCTGTAAATCCGGGAGATTACTTTACTATTAAAGAGTCCGACACTCTTCACTACAATATGTTACAACCTGATAAGATGAACTATCCATCAATTGTGGATAAAGAAGGAAGGATTCTAGCCTATCCAACCTATGGAGTAAATTTTAATATAAGAAATGGTTCCGGAAAAGAAATAAGCTATGTATTTACAGATAATGTAGTTGGTATGAAAAATCTTGAAATGGATGTAACTTGGAATCATTCTGTTAATCAAAACTTTGTGCGACATTCTTGGGAGGAAGAATATTATGTATCTTTGGGTAATCAAAAAATAACTAAAAATTTTGTTGTCTTATATAAAAATCCACAGGAAGAAGAAAGCAGAAATTTAAATATTGATACAAATTATCTATATACCAATGATCAAAGTGGAAGATACACTCAAATAGCATATATCAACCCTTTGAAAAAAGATATAAGAGGAGAGTGTAACATCAATATATATCCTGCTTCCACTAAACTTAATTTCAATATGGCAGATATAAAAGATGGCAAGACAAAAATTAAATTATATAAATTTATAGACCAAAGGTACTGGATACCTGATGCTGTAATTTTTGAAGAATCTAAATTAGATTTAGTTGACCCAAGTGAATATACACTTTCCTTTATTACAGAAAAAAAAGATGGAGAGGATGTAAACCTAGCACAAGTTAAGCTCAATAATATTGGAACATCAACTTATTTAATAAAGGTTGAGAGCGAAATGAAATTTCCAGAGGAAAATTCGGGTGAAAGGACTACCCTTGATCAATGGATAGAATTAACTAATGGTGGAGCAGGAGTGAAAAGAGCTAATTCAATTGCACTAAATTATAGCAAGGCAAGTGGAAGCGGCACAATCAGTGATGAAATTCCAAGTATTACTGTAACAAATATAAAGAAAAAAGCCGTAAATCTTTTAATCTACAAGAAGAATGTGCAAGGAAATCTACTGGATGCAGAATTTAAATTGACAGGAACATCAACAGATGGAGATGAATATGAATCTAACGGAACCAGAGATAAAGATGGAATTCTAATGTTTGTTGATTTAAAACCGGGAGAATATACCCTTACAGAAACTTTGGGACCTGTGGGATATGAAAGATTTGATGGATATTGGAAGATTGTAGTAACTGAGGACTGTAAAGTTACAGCAACTCCTAGTAAGAAGGAGAAAAAAGTAGATTATAAAATTCAAAACTTTAAGGGAAAAAGGATATATGAATACATCTCTGGATATTATTATAGTCTAATGGATGTACAGGCACTCTTAAGTCAAAATTCTGGAGGAGATAGTCTTAATTTAAAAATCTTGTACAAGGGGCAAGATTTATATGGCAATATATCTTATCCTATAGAAATTGTATTTGATACTAAAAATTTTACAATATTAGACCATGATGGTAATACTGTTAATGGAGAGTATATGAATCAACTCTTATCAGGTAGTGGAAATCCAAGTGGAGAAATCAATTTTACTGTAAAATGGAAAGACCTTAGTAAGACTTACCCACGAAGTCCAATTGAAGAATTGACATACAAAAATATAAAATTGGAAGAATCCACTTATCCTACTGCATCTCCAATAAAATATGAAGTTACAGGCGAAACAAAAGATTTACGGACTATTGGTTCAGGTGGTAATACATTCTATTATGAAATAACAAATAAAGAAAAGCTATATGAAGCAGAATTTTTGAAAGTAGGCAGAAATAATCCCGATGATTCCTCTCAAGATATTCCTCTTGCAAATGTAGAATTTAAATTATATAAAAAAGATTCGGAGGGCAATTTTGTTGACTATGGTATTAGAGCTATATCAGAAAAAGACGGCTCAATTAAAATAAAAGGTCTTGGAGTAGGAGAATATGAGCTTCACGAAGTTTATATACCAGATGGATATGAACCTAAAAAGGGAAGTGTAAAGGCATTTAAAATTGCTTGGAATGGCAATGTAGAAATAAAAGATGCAGATGATAACTATCACCCTATAAATGATGAAAATAAGAAGATAATAAACTATAAAAGTGGAACAGAAAAAATTACAATATATAAAAAAGGTCCACAGGGAGAAAAACTTAAAGATGTAGTATTTCAACTAATAGGTTCTAATGGGACTGTTGTAAACACTGGAACGACAAATGAAGACGGAAAGGTTGTATTTGAAAATTTACAATATGGCAAATATTGGTTAAGAGAATTTAAAACTGTGAAGGGTTATGTTTTAGATCCTAACCCTATACCAGTATTCCTGGGCAAAGACTGGGAAGCTCCAAGATATCCAGAAAATCCAAAAAATTGGGACGATTATATTTCAATAAAACAATCAGAAAATAATGATATTGTTTCAACTTCAGGGAAAAATACTGTTTATCCAAACAAGGCAGAGGGACTTGTGGCAAGAATTAATTGTGTAATTAATAAGCCGCGTAATGCACCAAATATAAATCCGGGCGATACTTTTACTCTTCGATTGAGTCAAAATTTAGACCTAGATGGTACTACAGTGAAAGTAGAAGATAAGGACTTTGATATAATGACTCCTTCTGGAAAGCTTGCTGTGGCAAAAATAGCAGAGGACAGAAGAAGTATAGAGTATACTTTTACAGATTATGTAAAATATCATGAAGTATCAGAATTCAATATTAATATTCCTGTTTTTATCAATAGGGAATTAATATTGAATAATGAAAATGATGTAGAGTTTTCTTTAGAAATTGGCAGGGAAAAATTCTCCAAAAATCTTAATGTGAGCTACGAAAACTATGTTTCAGATCCTAATAGAGTTAAGACATATGTTACTAAATTTGACGATAAAACAGGAAAGTTTACAGCTATAATATATGTCAATCCACAAGGGGATTATGATTATAATCGTATAGTAGATTTTAGGATAGATGGATTGAGAAGATGGGAGATTAAAATGTTTTCTGCAACTGCTGGAGTGGAAAATCTTCCATGGTCATATGGTGTTGACTATAGAAAACTAAATAGATTGCCCGTTAACTTTAATCTAATTGATGGTAAAATTTTGAGATTTTATCTTGGAAATGAACTTTCTAACAATGCCTATGTTATAAAAATTGACGGTCAAGCTGAGATTAATGGAAGGGAAATTACAACAAATACTCAATACAACAGAACAACATATATTAGCGAAGATATCTACGGACAAAGTTTTTATGAAAATAGATGTAGCTATTGGCAAACATATATAAAATACTACAAGCCAGAAAGCACTGCACAAGGTGAAGTTGTATTTAATCTTAAAAATGAGAAAAACAAGATTGAGTTTATCAAAATAGAAGGGAAAAGTGCTGATAATATTCCTAAAAATGAAAATCCTTCAGGTGATTCAGCAGCTGGAAGTCATCAAAATAAATTGCCAATCTATCTTGAAGGTGCAACATTCAGGTTAAAGAAGAAGGATGGCAACGTATGGTCTTATTATAATGACGTTGTAAAATCAGATTCTCAAGGTAGATTCTCTTGGGAAGGTCTTCCACAAGGGGAATATCAAGTTTGGGAAATTGAGGCACCGAAAGGTTATATTACACCTAAAACCTTTGTATCAAGTTTTAAGGTAGATAATAAGGGAAATATTGTCAATATTTTAAATGACAATATTGCAATTCCAAATGAAACAAATATGTTTTTCTATCTTAATAAGATTTGGAAGGACGATGAAGCTCAAGAACGTTCTATAACTAAGGGAACATTGGAACTTACTTTAAAAGCACCAGAAGGTAAAGTATTTCCTGATGGAGTAAAAGTAGATGAGAAAAATGCACAAATTAATGATAGAAAATATAAGATAAAATCAATTTCTGATGATAGAAAAAGCATTACTTTAGAAATTGATTTAGAAAATGCTTATGAAAAAATAATAGGTTCTCAAGATGATAAAAACAAAGGTATTAAAATCATCGTTCCTGATGACTGGCCAAGTGGAAATTATACACTTACAGAAAGTAAGGCACCTGCTGGATATAAAAAGGGAACAGAAGATTATAATATAACTATCAACCAAGAGGAAAAGTCCATAAAATCAGGAAATAACATTCTTTATTCTAAAAATGGACAAGTTATGACCTTAAATTCTCTAAAGATAGTCAATGAAAAAGGACTATTCCCAAAAACAGGTGGAATAGGAAGTTTAATCTTTACTATTGCAGGTGTAACCATAATGGCAGCTGCCTTTATAGGATATAGAAGAAAGAAGGTGATTAAATAAATGATAAGGAAATATCAATTCACCTTAGGGGTTAGAAATCCCACTTTACTTTAAGTAGCATGAAGGTAAGAAAAACTAAAAATTAAAAAAAGGAGACAAAAATGAAAAAAAATAAAAATTTATTGTCACTACTGCTTTCTATATTTTTGTTAATAGGTATAGTTAGTCCAGTATTGGCAGTTACTGATCTAGGAAGTGTTCAAAAGGAAGAAGTGGTTGGCAGTTTTACAAAAGATGATGTACAAGAAACAAAACCACAACAAACTAATTTATTCGTTCATAAGTTAGTAGCAGATGAATATAATCTAGGAGTTCCAGTAGATCATAATGGAGGAAAATTAGAAGAAGGTCAATTAGGTAAATTAGGAACTAATGTAAAGGGCTTAGATGGAGTTACATTTACTTACTATAAAGTAGAAGATGCTAAAAAGTTCAAAGAAATGGTAAATTATCCAGCAGCATATGCCTCAAAAGAAGCAGTAGAAGAACATTTAGAAGCTCAAGCTACTGGTACTGTTGTAACTAAAAATGGAGGAGTAGCTGAAGTAGCATTAGCAGATGGAAATTATTGGTTTATTGAAACTGATCGTCCAACAAATATTACTGAGGCAGTAGCCGTACCTTTTGGTATTACTCTACCTCTTATGAACCAAGTTACAGTTGAAAAACATGCTCCAGGTACTGTATATTTAAAAAATGTACATGTATATCCTAAGAATTTAACTAAAAAGGTACAACTTGACAAGGGATTTGGAAAGAGTAAGGAAGGTATAGATTCTTCAATGCTAAAAGTTTGGCAAGAAACTTATGGTCCTAAATATGAAAATTATTTAAATGATAAAGCAAAAATTGATGCACGTATTGGTTCTACTGTACCTTTTGAATCTAAGACTTCTTTAAAACAAGGTCAAATATATAAGAAACTTTCATGGTCAGATATAATGACTGATGGTTTAAAATATAATGAAGGTTCTTTAAAGGTTACTGTAGGTGGAGAAGAATTAAGCTCAAGTGAATATACAGTAACTTCACTTGCTAATGGCATGGGATTTGACTTAGTTATTGAAAATACGGAAGCTATAAAAAAGATTAATGAAAAATTAGAAGCTGGAGATGTAGAAGTTGTACTAAATTATACTGCAATTGTAACAAAACTTGCAGTAGTAGATAGTCCTGAATCAAATAATATTACTTTCACTCCGGGAGAACCAACTCATAAGAATGATCAAAATCCTATTAATCCATCTGAAGGCAAGATAAGTGTAACTAAGAGCTGGGATAAAAATCTAGAAGAATCTAAGCCTGTTCTTATTACCTATATGTTAATTGACAAAACAACTAATACAAATGTTGCAACAGTTACTTTATATGGTTCTGCTAATATTGTATCTAAAAGTGTAAACGAAGGTATGGATATAGAAGTAGATGGATATAATGTAACTTTTACAGGACTTAATAATGAGCATCAATATGTAGTAGAAGAATTTGCCAATGGATACGATCCAAAATACACTGCTGCTAATATAATTGAGAATAAAGAAAATCCAAACACTATTACTCCAACACCTCCACAAGTAGTTGTAGGCGGTAAGAAATTCGTTAAGACTAATGGAGAGCCTGATAGAATAACTGATGCAATTACAACAAATCGTCTAGCAGGTGCAGAATTTGTTATAAAAAATGACGCAGGAAAATATCTTAAAGCACTAGCAGAGTCTAAAATTGCTAAGGAAGAACAAACAGTAAAAAAGGCAAAGGAAAATTTAGACCAAGCTGTTGAAACATATAATAAACTTCCTGAAGATCAACAAGATGACCAAGCAAAGAAAGTTGTAGATGAAGCACAAGATGCTTATAATAAAGCAGTAAAAGATGCTGCAACTGCTTATGACTGGGGAGATAATAGGGATGAAGCATTAGTTTTAGTATCTGATGCACAAGGACGTTTTGAAATCACAGGTCTTTCCTATGGAAATTATAAATTAGAAGAAATTAAAGCTCCTCAAGGTTTTGCTAAGCTAGAAAGTGATGTAGAATTTACAGTAGATGAAAATAGTTATACTAAAAATGGAGATATTGAATATACTATTGAAATAACTGATGGTAAACCTAAATATGATGCTAAAGAAGTTAAGAATAAAAATTTAACTATTCCACAAACTGGTGGTATTGGTACTGTCATATTCACTGTTGTTGGTATTGGCTTAATGGCTGGTGCTGTTATAGCAATGAGAAGAAATAAAGAAGAAGCTTAATCAATCTATTGATTGAGATGGATATTTTTGAGATAATATCTTGAGATTTTATACAAAATTATTAACGCAAGAAACAATTTTTTAAATCTATGGGAGGGGATTTCCCCTTCCTTACATATTATGATTGTGAGGTAGAGATGAAGAAGAAAATTAAAGATTTAATAATTTTATACATGATGATAACTGTGGTCTTCCTACCTCTTAATGTTTTGGGAGCATCTTCTGTTACCATGGAAATTAATACAAGGGAAACTTTGACTAGAGAGGATTTGGAAGGTAGGACTCTCGGTATTTGGAAAATCAACGATAAATTTATTGATACTAATATGGATAAGACTAAACTTGTTTCTATATTAGACAAGTTAAGTGAAGATGACCTTGACAAGCAACTTGCTGATAAAAAGGACAAGTGGGTCATTAGTCCTAAGGAGAAGGACGACTACAAATTTACTCTTGAACTTGAAAGAGGCACTTATTATATTAGGGAGTTAGGTGGCAAGGATAGAAAAACTTTTATTGAATCTGCAGTTTTTTCTCCTGAGGAAACAAATATTGTTAAATTAAAGTGGGGAGGAAGGGAAACTCCTCCGCCAGAAAATCCACCTCATAAGCCTCCACAAAATCCTCCAGAAAATCCACCGCACGTACCTCCTGATGTACCGCCAACTCCTCCTAATTCAGTTTTGCTTTTTAAGACTGATGATGAAGGAAGGGCATTAAAAGGTGCAAAGTTCCAACTTATTCGCGATAATGGCGAGGTAGTAAGGACTAGCAATTTTTCTATGAATGATAAGGGCAAGGAAGAAGTCTTCGAGACTGATGATAAGGGTTATATTTTAATAAAAGACCTTGACCCTGGTGTATATTTTTTCAAAGAAATCGAGGCACCTAAGGGTTATGAGATTGTTACGGCAGAAAGTCAATTTTCAATATTCTCTGGGGACAAGGCAAAGCTCACTGTTATGAACAAGAAAAAGCTTGGTTCTTATAATTTCTTCAAGACTGATGAGTCAAGAGAAAGGGGTCTTTCTGGTGCTGAGTTTGTCATCACTCGTCAAGTTGATGGCAAAGACCAAAGGTTAAAGCGCAATGGCAAGGATCTAGTTCTTAGTTCTGGCGAAGATGGCAAGTTTTTTGTGAGGGATCTCCCTTATGGAACTTATTATATCTGGGAAACTAAGGCTCCTAGTGGCTACACTCTTTTACAGGGCAGTTTGAAATTTGAAGTTGACGACAATTCTTTTGAAAAAGTCCTAATTATTGAAAATACTAAAAAGCCACCTATTCCTAAGACTGGCGACATTACGCTAATTGTACTTGTCATCGCTGGTGCTATAATGATTGGTCTAGGCAGGTTTATGATCAAGGACAAAAAGTAAAGTGAGGCTCCTTGGAGCCTCTTTTTTATGGAGAAAAAATGAGCAAAAAAAAGAAAAAATCCAATAAGTTATTTATTTTCATTTTTATATTAGGTCTTGGGATACTTTCTTACCCCATGATTTCTAACTGGTATTATAGGATTGAGGCAAATAATCAAGTTGCTGATTTTAAAGAGGCAAGGGATCTATTGAGTCAAGAGGAGATAGATAGACGTCTTAGGTTAGCCAAGATTTATAACGACGATTTAGGCAATGTAGTCCCAAAGGATCCTTATAGTGAGGAAGAAAAACATAGGGCGATAGAAAATTATGCAAAGATGCTTGAGCTTAGGACTAAAATTGGTACCATTGAGATACCTTCTATTGACGTGGATCTGCCAATTTACGCTGGTACTAATGAGGAAATTTTGCAAAAAGGTTGCGGACACTTAGAGGGTACTTCTCTTCCTATTGGTGGAGAGTCTACTCACACTGTCATCACTGCTCACTCTGGTCTTCCTTCTGCTAGGCTTTTTACCGATCTTGAAAAGATAAAGCTTGGAGATAAGTTTTACATCAACAACATTGGCGGTGTTTTGGCATATGAAGTTGATCACATTGACGTCATAGATCCTTCTGATTTTTCTCAGCTTATTGTGGTGCCGGGAAAAGATTATGCAACTTTACTTACTTGCACTCCTATTATGATTAATACACACAGGCTCATTGTCCGTGGTCATAGGATTCCTTATGTGCCTGAGAAAGATGAAAAGATTAGAGAAGATAAGGGTGGCAATTTAGGTATAGATAAAAGGCTTATCATTCTTTTAATTTTTGCTATAATTATATTAGCTAGATTTATTCAATCTAAGAGAAATAAAAAGTTAGCGAAAAAAAGAGAAGCTGAAAAGGCAAAAAATATTGAGATGGCTAAGATAGATGCGACTAAAAATAGTGATTTAAGTAATAATGATAGGGGTGATGACAGTGAAGGAGAAGTTTAAAAATAATTGGAAGGTTATCCTATTATTTTTATCGGGTCTTCTCATTGCCACTTATCCTATTATTTCAAATTATTATTACACTATGGACAATAGCAACCAAATTACAGAATTTAAGGAAGCTGTTTCCGAAATGTCAGAGGAAGAGATAAATAAAAGAATGGATCTTGCCCGTGCGTATAATGAAACTCTAGACCCTTCAAAGCTTGCTGACCCCTATACTGATAGGGAAAAGGAAGGCGTGGCAAATTATGCGAGGATGATTGAAGCGAGGGAAAAAATTGGCTATATAGATATTCCAAAGATAAACCAAAATATTCCTGTTTTTGCCGGAACTTCTGAAGATGTTTTGCAACACGTTTGTGGTCATTTGGAAGGGACTTCCCTTCCTGTTGGCGGCAAGTCTACTCACTCTGTCATCACAGCTCATAGAGGTCTTCCGCAAGTCAAACTTTTTAGAGATCTTGACAAAATGGAAGTAGGGGATGTGTTTTATTATACAAATATCAAGGAAACTTTAGCTTATCAAGTGGACCAAATCGTAGTTATTGAGCCGTGGAATTTTGATTATGTTCTCGTCGTTGACGGCATGGACTACATGACTCTTTTAACTTGCACGCCTTATATGATTAATTCCCACAGACTTTTGGTGCGAGGACATAGGATTCCTTATGTGCCAAAGGAAAAAGAAACTGAGGAAAATAAGGCTAAGTTCAATCACAGGTCATTGATATGTGTAATTGCTATTTTGGCTTTTGTTATGCTCGTTATATATATTTATATTAGAAGACGCAGGAGGAGACTATGAAGGCTAAGACTAGGGTCATAATTGGATATTTGTTTATCTTGGTGGGGATATTTATGCCCCTTCTTGCCTTTACTTCTATGTCCTTTAGAGAAGTCATGGCGGACAAAAGGTATGCTTCTTTTAAGGAGAAAGATGCTCGTGTAACTGATGCACTTAAAAAATACAATGAAGAGGTAAAAAAGAGCGGCAACAATATTATCGACCCCTTTGACAACGAAGATTATAAAGGTTATTACGATATCAAGGGCATTGACAAGGACGAAGTTTTTGCTTATCTTATTATTCCTAAGCTTGACATGAAAAAGCCGATTTATCTCGATGCAACTTACGACCATTTGGACTGGGGAGTTGCACAAGTAGAGGGAACGAGTATTCCTCTTGGTGGAAAGTCTATGAGATCTGTCATCGCTGGTCATAGAGGCTGGTGGGGAGATCTAATGTTTTACAACATCGACAAGCTTGAAGTTGGAGATGAAATTTTAATTGATGGACGCAGCGGACTTTTGAAATACAAAGTTACTGGTCAAGAGATTATAGATCCAAGTGATTGGGAAAGTATTCTCCCTATTGAAGGCAGGGACATGATTACATTACTAACTTGCCATCCAAAGAGACCACCTAGACCAAAGAGGTTATTAATTAACGCAGAAAGAGTTGTGGAAAAGAAAGCCAATGTAACTACACAAGTTGAACAGAAAAGTGAAGTTCCATATTTAAAGTATGCAATTTATGCTGTTACAGTTGTTGGTTGGATTGCCATGTTTTTAGTGTTCTTTAAAATGATTGCTTATGTAAAAAAAGAGAAAAGACATTGACATTATAGTAGGGTCGAAATGGTTCTGAAAAAATTTTTGTGTATCAACCTAAATCCTAAAAAGGGTAAGGGTTGATACTTTTTATGTATTAATGGTTCTTTTTTTAAAGAAATATAGCTTGACTTAAATTTACAAACTTTAAAAATTTCTCCGAATTAGTTTTGTTTATCCTTATTGAAAATCTAAAATTATATAAAAAATAAAAAAGCCTATGACAAAAAAATTAACTTAAAGTAAATATACAGTGATTTTGCAAGGGTTTTTTTGAAAAAAAGTATTAATTATATTAAGGCTACAAATGAACTTGAAAAAGATTTTGATTTCAACTACAATATAAATGTAACTAAGTACATAAAATTTTAAGGAGGATGCAAATGAAAGCGTTAATGGTAGATTATATGTCAGATGTTATTGACAAAGGACTTGAAGAAAGAGGTATTGAACTTGACAAGGTTATGCTTCCAACTTCTGAAAAATTAGCAGAAATTATTGAACCTTATGATTTCTTATTTATGAGAGTTGACCCATTCATCAACAAAGAAGTTCTTGATGCTGCTAAAAATTTAAAGGCAATTTTTGTTGGTTCAACAGGAACTAACCACATTGACCTTAACTATGCAAAGGAAAAAAATATTCCAGTTAAGAACTCTCCAGGACAAAATGCAAACGCAGTTGCTGAACTTGTTTTTGCAAAAATGTTAGACCTTTATAGAAATTCTGTACAAGCTCAAAATGAAGTTAAGAGCGGAATTTGGAATAAATACAGATGGATTGGTAGAGAACTTAGAAATAAAACTTTAGGAATTTGTGGTTTTGGTGCAATTGGTAGAAGAGTTGCAGAAATCGCTAATGTATTCCACATGAGTGTTCTTGCTTACGATCCATTCTTAAAGCCAGAAGATATTAAAGTAGATTATGTTGAACTTGTTGACTTTGATAGAATAGTAAAAGAATCTGATATTATCACTCTTCATATGCCACTTACTCCAGACACTAAGGATTTATTTTCTAGTGATGAATTCGAAAAAATGAAAGATGGAGCTTGCATAATCAACGCTGCACGTGGTGGAATTGTTAATGAAGATGCACTTTATGATTACATTAAAAATGGTAAATTAGGAGGAGCAAACTTAGATACACTTTCTAATGAACTTGGCTCTGGCGGACTTGACACTCAAGATGTTCCAGTTGAAAATAAGTTATTTGAACTAGATAGACTTTATGTAACACCACATATTGGTGGTTCTACTATCGATGCTCAAGACGATATTGGTCATGTAATTCTAAAAAACTTTGACGAACTTTTCGGAAAATAAGAATATAATAGCTAATTTAAGGTAGCATATAGAGTTTAGACTAAAATTAATTAAAATTACTGCTCACATTGTGGGCAGTTTTTTTATGCAGAATGTAATTGCACTTAAAGATTTTTTATAATATATTAAAGAGGGAGGTTGATATGAAGGATTATTATGCACCAATTATTTTACTATTTGTATTTTCTGCAATAATTTTTCTCTACAATTATTATATAAAAGTGAGAAATGAAAAAATTTTAAGAGAAGAAATCATAAAAGAATTTGGAAAGGTTCACTCAAAAAAATTTAAGGGAAAAATCGACGGATTACATAAAAGGATTGGCGGCAATTTAACAGAAATTACAGCCAATGATTTGAATTTTGACAAAATTATAGAGAAAATTAATCACAATGTGTCAAGGCTTGGATTTGAATATTTTTATTACAGACTTAGAAATTTAATTTTAGATAAGGATGAGTTGATAAAGTCCCAAAACAATAGAAATATTTATAAAAAACATGAAGATGAGCTATTAGACCTTCAGTTTCAACTTGGTAAAATTGGATTTTTTAAAGAAGATGTATTAAGTTTAGTAGAGGAAGAAGTTAAAATAGACAAAGAGCTTGAAATTGGGGCGAATATTTTTTCTTTTACAGCACTTTATATTTTAATTCTTTTTATCTTTTTAAGAGCTGGGTCAGTGCTATTTATTCTTGTCCTACTTGGAATAAATATTTACATTTATAAAAAATTTAACAACATAACTCTTGGCAAATTAGAAACTTTAGTTAGGTTTAAAAGTATTTTATTTGTTTCAGAAAATTTGATGAAAAATAAAGGGCAAGTATTTACAGAAGAATTAGAAGAGATGGAAAATATTTTAAAAAGAATTTCTCCACTAAAGAAAACTTTAAAGTCCTTTGGATTTTTGACTGGCAATGCGGAAATGGATTTTGCAGAAACTTACAAAAATGTATTATTTTTATCGGAAGCTAGAAAATTTTCAAAGTCGCAAAAATACTTTAAAGAGTATAAAGATGAAATTTTTAGACTATATTATCTATTGGGAAAAATCGATTGTGAAATAGGAATTATTTCCATTGAAAAAGCATATAATACAGGAGATGCAATTTTTAGTGAAAAAATTTGTGGCAAAAATTTGTACAATCCATTATTAAAAGATGCTGTGCCCAATGATTTGGATTTGGAAAAATCAATAATTTTAACGGGTTCTAACGCATCTGGCAAGTCGACATATCTTAGAACCATTGGCATAAATGCAGTTTTTGCACTTAGTTTTGGCATTTTCTTTGGTGAAAAATTTGAAATAAAGCCACTTAAAGTAACATCGGCTATTGACATTAGCGACTCAATAATGAAAAATCTTTCCTATTTTATGGCAGAGTCCAAGGCAATTATAGAGATGATAGAAGATGATGAAGAAAAGTTAATTTTGCTAGACGAGATTTTTAGAGGAACTAACACTATTGATAGAATTGCATCTGCTACATCGACATTAAAATATTTGGCAAAGAAAAATCACGTTGTGGCAGCAACTCATGACATCGAGCTTACAATTTTATTGAAAGATTATTTTAACAACAAACACTTTGAAGAAAAAATAGAAGATGGCGACATAAAGTTTGATTATTTAATAAAAGATGGACCTGCAACTACGAGAAATGCCATAGCAATTTTGGATAGCCTAAACTATCCAGAAGAAATAATCAATGAGGCAAGAATTCTTTCAAAGGAAATGGAAAACAGATAGACTGCTTTATTCAGTGGTTTCTTTAAGGAGTAATTTTTTCTTTCTTTAATTGTTATTCTTAATAATATATAATATTATTAAGAATATATTTTTTTATACAGATTGTGAGGGTAGTATGAGGATTTATTTTACAAGACATGGTGAGACTGAATGGAACAAGCTTAATATAATTCAAGGGCAAGATGATTCGCCACTTACTAAAGAAGGTATTGAGATGGGAAAGGCGCTTCACGATAAGTCAAAGAATATTCACTTCGATAAGATTTATTCTTCTGACCTTGGTCGTGCCTATGATACTGCAAAATTAATTTGTCCCAACAGGCATATTATAAAGACCTCACTCCTTCGCGAAATTGATGTGGGTTATTGGTCAGGCAAAAACATTAAGGATGTTAAAGACAGTGATAGATGGCTTCACAAACTTTATTTTAATAAGCCACATAGATACAACCGCATTGATGGTGAAAGTTTATACGATCTTAGAAAACGTGTGGAAAAATTCTTTGAGCTTGCTATTTATCCAGAACTTGACAACACTATTTTAGTCGTGGCTCACGGAGTTACTATTGTAGCTATGTTTTCTATTATGGAGAATATTCCCATGGAAAATTTTTGGATAAATAGGGTTAGGAGAAATGGCGAGTTTAACATAGCTGATTATCACAATGGCAAGTTTGAAATTATAAAAAAGGCGCCACAAAATCCTGTGGATTCTATTTGAGGTGATTAAATGAAAAGTTATGATTTAGTTATAATTGGTGCAGGTGTAGCTGGTTTGAGTGCTGCCATTTATGCGGGGAGATCTCTTTTAAACACTTTAGTAATCGAAAAATTTTCCTTTGGTGGTAGAGTTAACGACACTCCTAAGATTATTAATTATCCAGGATTTAAAGAAATCTCTGGTAGAGATTTGATAAATGAATTTAGAAAGCAAGCAGAAAGTTTTAATACTAATGAATTTGCTTACGGAACTGTTTCAAAAATCGAA
This sequence comes from Peptoniphilus sp. SGI.035, assembly GCF_050315115.1. NCBI lineage: Bacteria > Bacillati > Bacillota > Tissierellia > Tissierellales > Peptoniphilaceae > Peptoniphilus > Peptoniphilus sp. SGI.035. The sequence continues at coordinate 88,471 of NZ_JBNPOJ010000003.1, read as the reverse complement.
AAAGTGAATAATGGTTTTAAACTTATTACTTTGAGGCGAAGGGAATTTTTTGCAAAGGCAATTATTATTGCAACGGGAACTTATGCTAAGATGATAAATGTTCCCGGCGAAACTGAATTTGCTGGTCGTGGTGTGTCTTACTGCTCAACTTGCGATGCTGATTATTTTAAGGGCAAAGACATACATATCTTGGGTTCAGGAGATCTTGCTTTAGAAGAGGCAGATTATCTATCTAATTTTGCAAACTCAATTAACATGATTATTATTCACGAAGAAGGAAATTTCGATGGAAATGAACTGGAAGTTAAAAAAATTAAAGAGAATCCAAAAATTTCTTACACTTGGCACTCAAAACTCGAGGGAATTTACGGCGACGACAGAGTAAATAGTTTGGATATTTTAGATTTATCTGACAATACAAATACTAGAGTTACTTCTGATGGAATTTTTATTTTTGCGGGAATGAGTCCCAATTCAAAATTTGTAAGGGATTATTTAGATTTAGATGATTTTGGTTTTATCATAACAGACGACTGCATGAGGACATCTGTGGAAGGAATTTATGCTGCAGGAGATATAAGAAAAAAACCTCTCAGACAAATTGTTACAGCAGCAAATGATGGTGCTGTGGCTACTGTTTATGCAGAGAGATACATTAGAAATAGAGGTGTAAGATGAGAGTTTATCCAAGAGGAACTGTAGTCTACAATAAAGAAAAGGCATATAATGGCATAAATTTAATTTCAACAGCAAAGGACGGAGCACTCATTACAAAAATGGACGGTACTGAACTTAAAAGGTTTTCTGTGAACCCAATGCCAGCTAAGATGTTGCCAAATAAAAACATTATGAGTATTTCTTCTTTTAGGTCATCAGATTTTGGAGTTAGCGATGGTATAAAATTACTTGAATTTGACAAGGATGGGAAAGTTGTATTTGACTTCGACAAATTTAAGTTTACAGAGGACAGAGGTTATAGACCAAAGTGGATGGCGAGGGCGCATTCTGATTTTCAAAGAGAGGGAAACTCACTTGGATATTATTATCCTAGCGAAAAAATTATCAAAGGTGGCAACACCCTTATATTAGTTCACGATGAAATTGTGGATAATAGGATTTCTGACAAGACATTGCTTGACGATGTAATCTTAGAAGTAGACAAAAGTGGAAATATTATTTGGAAGTTCTCCTTTAGTGAACACTTTGACCAACTTGGATTTTCAGAAGAGGCAAAAAATGTTTTATACAGAAATCCAAATCTTAGGATTACAGAAAGACCTCTTGGAAATTATTTAGACGTAACATCAATTTCCACAATTGGCGAAAACAAGTGGTATGATCAAGGCGATCCACGATTTCATCCCGAAAATATTTTGTTTACTGCGAGAGCAGCAAATATTATTGGCATAATTGACAAAAAGAGGTCGCGAATTTGTTACAAGTTGGGACCAAATTTTTCTGACTTTAAAAAAGTAGATCCAGTAGTTGGCTCTGCCTTTGCAAGTATAATTCCAAAGGGTTTAGAAGGCGAGGGCAATCTCTTGATTTTTGACAATGGAGGAAGATGCGGCTACGGTTCGCCAACTCTAACTTCTCCTTCAGGATTACTTCCCTTTGTTAGAAATTATTCGAGAATCCTAGAGATAAATCCTGTTACACTTTCTGTAAATTGGTCCGTAGATCCAAGGGATTTTGGTTTTTCAATTCCAATGAATGGCTACAAATTTTATTCGCCTTATGGTGGAAATCTTCAAAGACTTCCCAATGGCAATACTCTAATAACTCTTGCGACAGAGGGTATGGTTATTGAAATTACACGTTCAAAGGAAATAGTTTGGCAATGGACTTGCCCTTATAGGACGACTACGGAAAATGTCTTGAAAAATAACATGATTTACAGAGTTTATAGATATCCCTACGATTATCTCGGCGTAGATGACAGTGAAAATGAAATTGAAGAGATTGAAGATGCTTCTTATTTCAAGTTAAAAGGAGCGGGAAGTTTCAAGTCTGTTGATGTTACAAATGTAAATGGAAGTGAATTAAATAACGATATAGACCCACTTTCACAAGAATCTGAATCAGTTGTTGACCTTGAAGAAAACAAGAGAGTAATCAAGAGAAATGAATCAGTAATAAAATATGTAATGCAAAATTATTTCGACGACACGATAAAATCACAAAAAGCAGCCATAATTATCTTTGGTGCAGATAGATGTTCTCATTGCGAACCACTTATGGAAGTAATGCAAGTGCTCCTCGAAGAAGAGTTCAAAGAGGTTAGCTGTTACTATATGGATCTCGACAAAAATAAAGACTTTGCAGAAAAATACGAAATCTTCCAATTACCAAGAGTTTCCTTCTATAAAGACGGCGAAAAGGTTCACGAGTTCACTGGAGAAAAATCCTATGACGAAATTGCTGAATTAATCGAAAAATATATTTTAGAAATTTAAAAAACTGAGGATTAAATTCCCTCAGTTTTTTTATGCCAAGTTAAATTTGTATAGCCCTTTTTCTTTACCTTAGAATTTATTAAAAACCTATTTTTTACAAGCCTGAGCATATATTTATCGTCATTATAAGAATCGGAGTAACCAAGGGAATTTTCGTAATCAATTTCTATTCCCTCTCTCTTTAAAATTTCATTAATATTTTTTACCTTGATTTGCTTTTTGTTATTGCCATGGATTAGTTTATAATCATCGTCTAAATCCGTTCCAATGATGTAGTCGAAGCAGAAGAGTTCGCCCACATATATTAAATAATTTGTGGCAGAAGCAGAACAGAGGATTTTAATAGTGTCTTCGTCATAGGAATTAAATTCACTTTCAAATTCTCTAAAGAAAAATTTGGGATAGAGAAAATTTGTAACGAAGTTTTGGAGTTCTTCTTCTGAAAAATATTTTATGACAGAAACCATTTCATTTTTCATTATTTCAAAGTCGGAATTAATTTTTGACTTGATATATGCAAAACTTAAACTCCAAAGAGTTTTAAAAATATTTATTTTTCTATTTTTAAATGCGTATTTATAAAGCTCAAATATGGACTCACAGTCAACAATAGTTTTGTCAAAATCGTATAGTGCAACTTTTCTTTTCAAGATTTCACCTCAATAGAATTATATCAAATTTTCTTCATTATAAAAAGTTAATATGATATACTAAAGTAGTGATATTTATGGGAATTATTATACATGTTGACATTGATGCCTTCTATGCATCAGTAGAAGAACTTGACGACAATAGAATAATAGGAAAGCCAGTAGTGGTAGGCGGCAAGTCCAATCATGGAGTTGTAACGACGGCTAATTATGTTGCAAGAAAATATGGAATTCATTCTGCCATGCCCATGTATATGGCAAAAAATCTTTGCGATCACTTGATAATTAAGCCCATGAGAAGAGATAGGTATTTGGAAAAATCACGCGAAGTATTTGAAGTTTTAAAGACTTATACAGACAAAATCGAAAAAGTTTCCATAGATGAGTCCTATCTCGATGTAACGGGACTTGGTTACGACGAAAATATTGTCTACGAGCTTCAAAAAAATATTTTTAATAAAACGGGACTAAGTGTTAGTGTTGGTCTTAGTTATAATAAATTTTTGGCAAAACTTGCAAGCGACTGGAACAAACCTAATGGAGTAATGATTATTAGAGAGTCTGACATCCCAGAAATTTTATTTCCGCTAGACATACGAAAGGTTCACGGTATTGGAAGAAAATCCGAAGAAAAACTGCGCAACATTGGCATAAATAAAGTGGAGGATCTTTATGGACTTTCCTATGAATTTTTGGCAAATATGTTTAAGAAAAGTGGCGAAGAAATTTACAACAGGATTCGTGGAGTGGACAACAGAGAAGTAACGCCAAACACTATGAGAAAAAGTCTTGGCACAGAGTCAACCTTTGAAGCTACAAAAAATAAAAATGAACTCATAAATTATCTAAAAGAATTTGCCAAGGAAGTTTCGGAAGACTTAGTTGTAAAGGAAATTTCTGGCTACACTCTGACTTTAAAGATGAAAAATGAAAAATTTAAAGTTAAGACTAGGTCAAAAACTTATGACAATGCAATTTATGAAGAAGAAGATATATTAAATAAAAGTATTGAAATTTTTGATGAAGCCTATGAAGGCGAGAAGCTAAGGCTTATTGGCATCACTGTTTCAAATTTAGTTGATCTAAATATAAGACAACTTTCTTTTTTTAATGGGAGGAAAAATGGAAAAAATTAATTTAAAAAATTTATTTGAAGATGATGAATATGTTAAAAAAAGCAATATGAAATTTTTTAAGCTAGATGGCGACAATTTAGTTTTAAAAATGAAACCAGAGAAAAATCAATTTAATGCATATAATATACTTCACGGAGCAGAAATTTTTGCACTAATGGATACAGCTGCAGGTTGCCTTTCTATTATAAATGGGAAAAAAGCTGTTACCTTAAATTCTAGCATCAATTTCATTTCATCTACAAGCTATGGAGAAGAAATTTACTCCAATACAAAGATAATTCACATGGGAAAGAGTACAGAAGTCATTGAAGTTGTCGCCATGTGCAAGGACAAAATAATTGCAAGAGGAAGTTTCACGTTTTTTGTTGTAGATGAAATTGAAATTATTGGAAAAGAATTTTTAGAACAATGACATAATCTTATTGAAAAATGATAAATGTCAAAAACTAAAAATTTTTGTTTTAATTAATTTGCAAAATTATAATTTAGTAAAGAACTCTAAAAAAGACTTTTCAGCTTTAGACAAGTAGTTATTTTTTATCCAAATTGCCATAGTAGAAGATGTTAAATTATCATCTAGTATTTCTTTATATACAATATGTTCATTTGATTGTTTAATAGCACTTTTAGGAAGAATAGCTATTCCCATTCCTAGTTCTGCTAATCTTAACGTAGTGCTTGAACTATTACAGACACATACTATATTAGGATTAACATTATTTTTAAAAAAAGAATTCTCTAAATCCTTTTGATATCTATGATAAATTATTATTTTTTTACCATCTAAATCTTCTATTGAGCAATCCTTTTTTTTGCTCCAATTAAAACAATCAATCATGGCTACGCACATGTTTTCTGGATTTTTAATTATAGTATTAACATTATCTTTTTTGAAAGGGGATCTTACGATACCAATGTTAATTACTCCTTTATTTAGGAGATTATATATGAAAGGAGTGTCTCCTTCATATATATCAAAGACTATTCTAGGATTATCTTTCAAAAAAGATTTTAATTCATTGTTGAAAATTAAGGGTATAGAAGTGGGAGTTATTCCAATTAATATACTCCCTATATTCTGATCATCAAATTCCTTAATTTCTTTTTTTATATTCTTTGATAAAGAAACAATTTCCTTTGATTTTAATAAGAAAAATTCTCCAACTTCTGTAAGGTACATTTTGTTATTCTTTCTATAAAACAAAACTTCTCCCAAATCTTCTTCTAATTTTTTAATTTGGTGGCTTAGAGGAGGTTGAGTCATATGTAATTTTTTTGCAGCCTTTGTAATAGAACCTTCTTGAACAATAGTAATAAAATATTCTAACTGTCTTAATTCCAAAATATTCACCTCGTAATAATTATAACAAATTAGTAAAACAAATCTATCAAAAAAGAACATATAAAAAATGTATGGGGCATATTTTTTTATTGAATTGTACTTTATAAGAATTAAGGTATAAAATCAAAATTAAGTAAAACGTTTTTATAGGAGGGTATTATGAAAAAGAATAAAAAATTAAGTTTATCTAGTATTTTTTCAAATGTGAATCCGTTAACTTTGCTTTTTGTGATAGTAGTAATAGTTTCAATTTTGACACATTTTATTCCATCTGGGGAATATGACAGAGTATTAGATGAAGTAACAGGAAAAACAGTTGTAGTAGCAGATACTTTTAAATTTGTTGAAGCAGATAAAGCAAGTATAACCACTATGTTACTATCTTTTGACGCAGGGATTCAGAAGGCTGCACCTATAATTTCTTTTCTACTTCTAATTGGGGGATCATTAGGAGTTATTACATCTACTGGAGCAATAGAATCATTATTGAATGTTTTAGTAAAAAAGTTTAATAATGAAAAAAAGAAAAAAATAATTATAGCTATTACCATGTTTTTTTTCTTGTTTTGCTCATCAAGCTTTGGAATGGGTCAAGAAATGATGGCTTTTGCACCTTTTATAATAATATTGATGGTGTCTTTAGGGTTTGACACTATAACTGCTATAGGAACTATGATATTAGGATATGCTATAGGATATGGTTCAGGATTTTTAAATCCATTTAACTTGGCGGTAGCTCAAGATATTGCAGGGTTACCTTATCCATCAGGTTTAGAGTTTAGAATAATTTTAAGTTTAATTTTATATATAGTAGCAGTTAGATATATGATAAATTATGCAAATAAAGTTGAAAGGGATTTTAGTTTAAGTATTAGCCCTAATATACCAGAAGAATTTAAGAGTAAAAACAAATTCGAAAATATTAATAAAATGAGTACATCCCATAAACTGGTATGGCTTATATTTGTATCAGGTTTAGCATTTTTAATTTATGGTGCAACTATGAAAGGTTTTTATTTATCTGAGTGTGCTACCATTTTTTTAACTATTGGATTATTAAGTGGTATAGTTAACAAATATAATTTAAATAAAATTTTTCAAGAATTTAGTAGGGGAGCAAAAGATATGGCTGTTCCTTGTTTAATAATTGGATTCGCTATGTCTATTACGACAATCTTAGATTCTGCTAAAATTTTAGATTCAATAGTTTATTATTTATCATTGCCACTTAAAAATTTACCACCAATTATATCAGCAGGTGGAATGGTTATCGTTCAAACGTTAATTAATTTCTTTGTAAATTCAGGATCAACTCAAGCCGCTATTACAATGCCTATTATATCACCACTAGCTCAAGTTTTAGGTGTAAATCAGCAAGTTGCTGTTTTGGCTTTTCAATTGGGAGATGGACTTTCAAATATGTTATGGGTAACATGCGGAACACTTATGATTGGACTAGGTATAGGAGAAATTAATTATATTAACTGGTTTAAATTTATTATTAAAATATATTTAGTTTTACTAACTATAGGTGTAGCTGCGGCAATGTTTGCGCAATATATAAATTATGGACCATTTTAAACAACAAATTTAATGACAAGGGGAATTAAAAATTCATGAAAAAAGAAGAGTTATTAAAAAATAATACTTTGTTTTATTTTAACGAGATATCTAAAATACCTAGGGGAAGCGGAAATGAAGAAAAAGTAAGTAAATATATATATAATTGGGCTATTAAAAGAGGGTATACAGTTAAAGATGATAAGTATCATAATTTAATTATAAAAAAGGATAATAATAAATCTAAGGATTCTATTATTTTGCAGGCTCATTTAGATATGGTCTGTGAAAAAACGCCTGAATCTAATCATAATTTCTTAACTGATCCTATTGAATGGGAGATAGCTGATGGATTTATAAAATCAAAAGATGGTACAACATTAGGTGCTGACTGTGGTATAGGTGTAGCTCTAATAATGGCTATGTTAGACATTAATGATGATCAGTTTCCACCAATAGAGGCAATTTTAACAACAAGAGAGGAAACTGACATGGCTGGAGCATATAATATAAATAAAAGATTATTAAGTGCAAAAAGAATGATAAATTTAGATATTAGCCCAGAAAATAAAATTCTAGTAGGATCCTCTGGTGGTTTTGCTTGTGAAGTTAGCCTCAAAGTAAATTTTGTTAAGTATGATGGAAAATTTTTTGAATTAAAACTAACTAATATGCATGGTGGTCACTCTGGGAATGATATAAATAAAGGATATGGAAATCCATTAATACTATTAGTTTATTTATATAAAATTTTAAAAAAATCAGGTATAGAATGTAGCCTTAGTTCTATAGATGGAGGGAATTCTAGACTTGCTATACCAAGAGAGGCATCTATAAAATTTGGACTAAGTAATAAAAATACTGCAGAATACTGCAAAGATATTATTAATAAATATTTATATTTTTTATCTAAAAAATATAACATAATGGAGAAAAAGTTAAATTTATCATTGAGTGAAATTGATGATTGTTTAGTTTTTAGTGAAATTGATGAATTAAGAATAATTAATCTCATCAGTTTGATTCCTAATGGTATATTTGAGATGGATAACAAGTTTAATGGTTTAGTAGAAAGTTCATCAAATCTAGGTGTTGTAAAAACTCAAGACGACAAGGTTATACTTACAGAAGAGATAAGAAGTGCTTATAAAGAATCAGGAGAAATGATCTTAGAAAAAATTAAAATATTATCAGATATTTATAACTGTGATATAAGAGTGCATAGCAAATATCCTGGTTGGACTTCAGATAAAAGTTCTAAGCTTTCATGCAAAGTTAAAGAAATTTTTAAGAGTATTTATAATGAAAATCCAATTATAACTGCATCTCATTCTGGTAACGAAGTAGCTATCTTGAAAGACTTGTTAAATTTAGAGGATGCAATAGCAATTGGACCTACAAGATTGTATTATCATACACCGAGTGAAGTATTAGATTATGTATCTGTAATCAAATTCGAAAAATATTTAGAAAAGATATTAAAGGAAATATAATATAAAATGAGTAATTTGTATATAATACTGAAACAACTGTTAATAATGTTCTTGTTTATGCTACTGGGATTTTTATTATATAAAAATAAAAAAATAGATAATGATGGATCAAAAAGTATTGCTAACTTATTAATATACATTGTATTGCCTTGTTCGATTTTAACATCTTTTATTAATAACAATATGGAAATACCATCTAAATTATTTTTAGGTTCAATAGCACTGTCATTATTATGTTTAATGATTTCAATATCTATATCTTCTTTATTGTTTAAAAATAAAGCAATTGATAATTTTGGTGTTTCATTTTCAAATGCAGGATTTATGGGAATACCAATAATAACATCTGTTTTAGATGAAAAGTATCTAATTTATGCCGCTAGCTATATTGCTTTATTAAATATTTTACAGTATTTTTATGGACAAAAATTATTATTAGGAGAGACTATTTTAAAAAACAAATGGGATATAATTAAGAATCCTTTAGTTATAAGTTTTTTCTTGGGTGTTATAATATATGTTTTCCAATATCAAGTACCTGATGTTTTTAACTCGCTTAGTAAATCATTAGCTAGTATTAATTCACCGCTAGCTATGATTCTATTAGGTGCATATATAGCTCAAGTGCGAGGAGTAAGCTCATTTTTGAATAAAAATCTAGTAATTAGTTCAATGGTTAGATTGGTAATTATACCAATCATAACAATATTCATTTTTAAATTGTTAAATGTTAGTAAAGAGATAATTTTACCACTAATTATTTGTGTAAGTGCTCCTGTGGGTTCTAATTTGGCTGTATATGCTCAAAAGCTAGATAAAGACTATATATATTCAGTTGAGTTAGTTAGTGTTAGCACTGTTTTATCTTTAGTCACTATGCCGATTATTCTAAGATTAGCTGATTTAATAATAGGGTAAAATAAAAATAAAGATTGAAAGCAAAAAAATTCAAAGGGTTATGTACAATACTGTTTTGTATATGACCTTTTTATCATTTTTAACGCAAACTTTAAGTTATGTATTACAAATAATATTTACTCAAGGATTTAAACGAATGCTATATGATACATAATTTATTATTATTATTATTATTATTATTTATTGTTTTAAAAGAATAATATAACAAATATTTATATAAAACACTTAAATGAATTTATAGTGTTTTCTGTATATAGCATTTAATTATATAATTTATTATGATAAAATATTTTAAAGAAAAAGATAAAGGATTTTAATTTTATGAGAAATTTTTGGGATTTAAATTATGGTGAAGTTGGCTTTGAGTTTTATGGAAGGTATCACTTCGCCTGCATATTTATTATTTTTATTTTTGCAATAATTTTATATAAACCATGGAATAACAATAAAAATTTTAGAAAAGTTTTTGCCATTATGCCAATTGCACTGGAGATTATAAGGCTTATTATGGTTTTAATAACGGGACATTACGACAGCTCTTATTTGCCTTTTCACCTTTGTTTGTTTGGGGCACAGTTTATGGCGTTAGATGTCTTTTTTGAAAGCAAATTTATAAAGGCATCGCTTTTCTTTTTGTTTATGCCTGCTGGTATTTTAAGTCTAATTACACCAGGGTGGAATAATGTAAATAAGTATTCCTATGTTGCGATTGTTTCGTGGATAATTCACGGCGTTAACTCCTTTTATCCCATATATCTCGTGATTTCAAAGGAATACAAACCAAGTCTTAAGGATATTATTTATCCAGTAATTTTTATTATTGTCATATTGCCTATTATAAAAGTTTTAAATAAAAAGCTAAGTGCAAATTACTTTTTTATTGAAGAACCTTATATTGGTTCTCCTCTTGAAGTGATAAAAAATGTTTTTCCAAATTATATTTTGGGGCTTTTTATAGTTACAATATTTGTAATGGTTATGACCTTTTTTATTTACAAATTAATTTTAAGATTAAAGATACAAAAATAAGACAGGATAACAAAAATCCTGTCTTTCTTTATTTATTTGTCCTTACCTAGAGTATTATAAGTTACTGCAATTAGTACACCGCCAATAATATTTCCAATTGTAACTGGTATTAAATTTTTGAGAATTAGTGCAAAGCTAAATTCTGGATTTAATATTTTTGTAAGGGCAAAGCAAGTCATATTTGCAATGCTATGTTCGAAGCCAAGACTTACAAAGGCTAGGATACACCAAAAAATTAAAATTAATTTTGCTGAATCTGAAATTTTTCTTGAGGACATTAAAACTGCTGTACATACTAAGATATTACACATAATTCCCTTAAATAAAAGTGCAGTGAAGTCAAAATTTGTTTTTCCAGTTGCAAGTTTTAATAGAGTTTCATTATATTCAGGAGATACGCCAGTCATTTTAAATAAGTATGCGATTAAAATTGAGCCTAAAAGATTTCCAAAATAAGAAAATATTAAAATTTTTAAAAGTGTAGCTGTTTCAATTTTTTTATTTAGCCTTCCCACAGTTGTTATGAGGACATTTCCAGTGAAGAGTTCGCCTCCAGCAAAAACTACAAAGGATAATGCAAGAGAGAAGAAAAAGCCGTTAATAAATTTTACAGCTGCAATTGGAAGTGGAGAAAACACATTTGTCGATAATACCATTATGAGTATTCCCATTCCAATAAAAAATCCTGCAAGCATTGAAGATACTATGTACTTAAAGAAGGAGTCTTCAAGTAAGTTTTTCTTCGTGTTTGCAGAATTTGTAAGTCCAGTTATTATATCTTTATACATTTTACACCTCTTTTTTAATTTCACTAAACATTATATCAAAAAGAGGCGGTTTTTCAATTGGTGAAAGTATCTTTATCATCAGGAAGTTTGAATTTCTTTGCGTCAATCGCTGTAATTATTATTTGCACAATTGGCATTAGTAGATTGAAGAACAAAAAAGGAAGATAATGCACTGTTGAAACTCCAAGTACAGATGTCATATAAGTGCCGCAAGTGTTCCATGGTATCATGGCAGATGTAACAGTTCCACCTGATTCAAGAGTTGAAGATAAAAGTTTTGGATCTAAATTTCTATCTCTATATTCATTCTTAAACATTCTTCCTGGTACAACTATGGAGATGTACTGCTCGGGCATAGTTGCATTTGTAAAAAAGCAAGTTAAAATCGTAGCTGTTACTATTCCAACAGTTGACTTTATCTTGTGAAGGAATTTTTTTACTATGGCTTCAAGTATTCCAGTTTCTTCAGCAATACCACCAAACATCATGGCGATAATAGTAAGTGAAATTGAAGACATCATGTTGTTAAGTCCGCCAGTTGTTAAAAGTTTATCCACTGACTCAACTCCAGTTTCTGAAACAAATCCATTTAAGGCAGCAGACAAAATATCGCCAAAGTTTATATTTTGATAGATTGGTCCTAAGATAGCAGCTGCAATTATGCCAAGGCTTATTCCAGGGACTGCAGGCACCTTTTTTGCAATGGAAAGTATTACAATTAGAGGTGCAATTAATAACACTGGAGATATATTAAAATTATTTTTTAAACCATTGGTAATTACAGTTACGCTGGATAAATCAGCAGAACTTCCACTGTATTTCATTGATAAAAATCCGAATATTGCAAGTGTTAAGAAATATGTTATAATAGTTGGCTTAAACATTGCCTTGATGTGTGTAAATACATCAGTGCCCGCCATTGCTGGTGCAAGATTTGTAGTGTCAGATAGGGGACTCATTTTATCGCCAAAGTAAGAACCAGATAAAACTGCACCTGCAGTTATTGGAGCAGGTATGCCTAGACCATTTGCAATTCCCATAAGGGCAATGCCCATTGTGCCAGCAGTTCCCCAACTAGTTCCCGTAGCAAGTGAAGTTATAGAAGTTATTAAAACTGTAGCCACAAGAAAAATTGATGGTTTTAAAATTAAAAGTCCGTAATAAATCATAGTTGGAACGACGCCAGCTAAAATCCAAACTCCAATTAGGACTCCAATGATTGCCAAAATTATAATGGATTGCATAGCTTGAGAGATTCCCTTTATCATTGCATTTTCAATAAATTTCCAGCTATAACCAATTTTTAATGCAACAAGGGATGCTATTAAAACACCAATTAACATAGGAATATGAGGGCTTTCTTTGTATTTTATAATACTTATAAACATAATTATTACAAGAGAAAGAAAAGTAAAAATTGCTTCGCCAAAATTTGCTTTTCTAATATATTTATCGTATTTTTTTATATTTTTATTATCCATTTAACACCTCGTGTACAATTCAAAAATTTAACATATTATATCATTAAAATAAAAATAATAAAAGTTTTAGTTAATTAATAAAGATGTTATACTATAAAAGAATGGAGGAAATTATGGAATTAAAAGATACAATTCGTGCAATAGAAAATTATCCAAAAGAGGGAATCGTCTTTAGGGATATTACCACTCTTTTAAAGGACAAAGATGCTTTTAAAAAAGCAGTTGATGAAATGGCAGCAAAAATTGACAAAGATGTGGATAAAATTATTGGTGTGGAAGCAAGGGGATTTATTTTTGGTGCAGCACTTGCCTATAAATTAAATAAAGGTTTTGTGCCAGCTAGAAAGCCAGGCAAACTTCCCTATGATAAACTGATAGAATCCTATAAACTTGAATATGGAGAAGATTCTATTGAAATTCACAAGGATGCAATTTTGCCAGGAGAAAAAATTGTAATAATAGATGACCTTCTTGCAACTGGCGGAACATCTAAGGCATGTATAGATCTTGTAAAAAGATTAAAGGGCGAAGTGTCTTCTGTAATTTTCTTAATTGAGCTAGTAGATTTAAATGGAAGAGAAGCTCTAAAAGGCACAAGAGTGGAATCAATTATAAAATATTGAGGCATAATTTCAATTTGAAAATTATTGGATATATTTGATTTGAAAATTCACTATGATATAATAATTTTATAATTAAACTTATGGGAGTAAATTGCTGAGAGGAGTTTAGACTCGACCTTTCTACCTGTTAGGATAATGCCTTGACAGGGAAAAGTAATTCTACTCCTATAATTTTATAGTAGGTTTTTTATTTATGAAGTAATCTACTTAAGTGAAAGTAGCAAAAATTGATTGGGAAGGAATGTTTGACATTGCCCTTGATAAAGTTAAGCCGAGAGAGTATAGAGCTTCCTCGACAGCTCTTTTTGTTGCTATTGGAATTGTTTTTTCCTTTGTAAATATTCCAGTTGGACTTTGTATGTCTAAGGGGATTTTTTCTATAAATGAAAATGAAGTAGAAAAAATGTGAGAGAAATAATTGAAAAAATAAAAAAATAAAGAAAAAAGTTAACTGATAAAAAATTTTTGTAAAACAAAGCACCCTTCTTACTGGTTTATCCAGTAAAAAGGGTACATATTATATAAAGTTTATAGTTTTTTATTATCATAATTTTTTGAAAACCAGTCTTTACCGTCAACTAATCTTGCTATTACCATTGCTAAGCCTGTATCGCCTGTTACATTTATAACTGTTGCTGGGGCATCTGTTATCGTTCCAATTAATACCATAATCGGTATTGCAGATTGTGGAAATCCAAAAGCTGATATAATAAATATTTCTGCTACATAACCTCCAGCAGGTATTCCTCCCATTACAATGGATGCAATAACAGCTACTAATATAGATAAAAGAATATTGTCAATTGTAACAAAATTAACACCAAATAATGAGCAGAGAAATGCAACTTTTAAAATTTGTATAATGCAAGCACCATCTTTATGAAGGTTAGCTCCTAGTGGAACAACTAAATCTGCTATTTCATCAGGGATTTCAAGTTGTCGTGCTTGATTTAAATTAGATGGTAATGTTGCAGCAGAGGAACAAGTTCCAAGTGCTGTTAATGTAGGTGTAATTCCAGTTTTCCACCAAGCTTTGACTCCCTCAGAACCAGCACCAATATAGGCATATAATGTTTGAGAAATTATATAATATATAATAACAACTACTGAATAAATTAAAATAGCCTTTGTCATAGGACCAATTAATTTTGATCCGTTTTCTCCTATTAATATTGCAAAATATGATCCTAATCCTATTGGAGCTATTTTCATTATAATGCTTATGAATTGTGAAATTATTTCAGTTGCATCATCAAATAATGCAATAATTTTTTTCCCTCTATCTCCAGAACGTATTAATGAAAAAGATAAAATTACTGAAAATACAATTAACGCCATTAAATTATTTTTTGAAAAAAGTAATGGAAAATCATTAACGGTAAACATTGATAATACGTTAAATGAAGCATTTAAATCAATGTTATTTTGAGTTAATGAGATTTCAGCATTCCCAACAGGATCTATAAACATCATTGGAATAATCATTGACAAACAAGCACATATTCCTGTAATGAATACACCTATAATAAAATAGACTAGTATTTTTCTCAATTTTGACATATCTGTCATCTTTGCAATAGAAGTTGTCAAAGAAAAAAAGATAAGTGGTACTACACTTACATATAATAAATTAAGAAAAATATCAGCAAATGGTTGTAGAAATTTTATCTCTGGACCAACAAAATATCCAATAATACCTCCAAATACCATTGAAAAGAGTAAAATTAACGAAGAACCATATACACTCCATATTTTTTTCATTTTTTATCTCCTAAAACATAATTAAATATTATTTTTTTTATTAATTGCAATTTGAAGTCTTTCAAGTGCATCCTCGAGAATAGAACGAGGACAAGCGATATTAAAGCGTTGAAATTTCTCGGATTCAGATCCAAAAACTTTCCCAGAATCTAGCCATAATTTAGCATCATTAATTATAATGTCATCTAATTCATCGGCAGTAAAATTATAGTTTGAAAAGTCCACCCATAATAAATAAGTGCCTTCTGGTTCAATTAGATTTGCCATAGGTAATTTTTCTTTAATAAATTTTCTAAAATAATTCAAATTATCTTCTAAATAATCAAGTAACTCTAAGTACCAATCCTCACCATTTTTATAGCAAGTAGTTAATGCTACTTGGCCCATAAGAGAACCTTGACTGTATCCTGTTTTAGCTTTTTCTTTGCGGAATTTCATCCTTAAATTTTCATTGGGGATAATTATATTAGATGGTTGAAATCCTGCAATGTTGAAAGTTTTTGAAGGAGACGTCATTAAAACAAGTATTTCTCTATATTTATCCTCTAAATTAAATACTGAAGTAAATTTATTTCCCTTGTATATTAAATCACAATGAATTTCATCAGAGACAACAATAACTTTATACTTGTAACAAATATCAAGTAATTTTGTTAATTCATCTCTACTCCAAACTCTACCAACAGGATTATGAGGGTTGCATAAGATAAACATCTTAACATTATTATCTATAATTTTTTTTTCAAAATCCTCAAAATCAATTTTATATCTATTATTCTCTAATACTAATTGATTATTGATAAACAATCTATCATTGTCTTCTATACACTCTCTAAAAGGATAGTATACAGGCTGTTGAATAATAATAGAATCACCTTTATTTGTAAACGATTTTACAGCGGTTGCAATTCCATATACAATACCACATCCTAGTGTAACTGTATTTGGATCAACAGTATAATTATGATATTTTTTAAACCAATAATTTAGAGCTTCAAAATATTCTTCATTTGGATCTGTATAGCCAAAGATTCCGTGGGAAATTCTTTTATGTAGATCATCCAAAATAGCAGTGGGAAGTTTAAAATCCATATCAGCAACCCACAAAGGTAGTAAATCATCTCTTCCTTTTCTCTGCATACCAAAATCGTATTTTAAAGAACTTGTTCCTCTTCTGTCAATTATTTCGTCAAAATTATATTTTTTCATATAAACCTCCTTATAATAGTTTAGTTAATAAACTATACTATGGTTTAATTTTAACAAATCTTTTTATTTTGTCAATGCTTATTTTCTTTTCCTTGACTTTTATTTATATCCATGTTAAATTACTTAAATATTCTTATAATACTTAGAAAGTGGGCAGTTTATGGATAATGATAAATTTAATGAATTATTAAAAATATTATTTAATAATATTTCGGACATTAACTCCAAAAAATTTGAATTTAGTGATTTTAATATCAATGAAGTTTTCCACTCTATAAATAATGTCTATTCAGAAATGTATAAATTTGTTCTTTTATATAATGATTATATATTTTCAACTCATTCTTATGGAGTAGATATCAAATTTTCAATGATTGAAGTTCATACTTTGACATATATTGAAGATAATCCTGGAATTACTTCTACAGAATTAGTTGAATATTGGCACAAGAGTAAAAGTTCTATTTCTCAAATATTAAAACGATTAGAAGAACATAATCTTATTAGAAAAGAAGCATCTATTGAAAATAAACGCTTTAAATTACTATATGTTACGGAAAAAGGGAAGAAGGTTAATGACGAACATAGAAAATTTGATATAGTTGATGTCTCTAAAACATTAAATAGCTTGCAAAAAAAAGTTAGTAAAAATGACATTTTATCTTTTTTTAAAGTAATTAATGCTTATAACGAAGTTATTTTAAAAGATTTTGAAATTAATAATTAAGTTTTAAGAGCATATTATTATAAAATTACTAAATGTAAAAGACAAATATAAAATAGTTTAAGGGTGATGATGCAAAATAGATTATCATATTTTGTTCATCACTTTTTCTTAAATATATGAATTGTCTGTAAAATAGTTTATGTATGAAGAGTTATTACTATAATAGATAATAATCAAGAAAATTTTAATATGCAAAAAAAGACGAGGTTTTTATTATCCTCGCCTTTTTTTATTTGGGACTTTTGCAATATCCCATTTTTATTTAAATTTAGTCAATGTTAAGTGCGTCAACAGCATTGTCAATTAATTCATCTTTTACAAGATAAGGAATTGTAATGTGTCCGTATTTATTGTCTTTATTAAATTCTTTAGTTACTTCGATTGCGTGATCATTTCTAGCCCAGTTACGTCTAGCAACACCACTCATTACGTCCCAAGTAAGTGAAAGCTTGATGATTTCGTCAACCATTTCAGATCCGTCAAGAACTAGACCAAATCCACCATTGATTGATTTACCAATACCAACTCCACCACCGTTATGAAGAGCAACAAGTGACATACCTCTAGCACAGTTTCCTGCAAAACATTGAGTAGCCATGTCAGCCATTACATTTGAACCGTCTTTGATATTAGAAGTTTCTCTAAATGGAGAGTCTGTACCAGATACATCGTGGTGGTCACGACCCATCATAACAGGACCAATTTTTCCTTCTCTAACAAGTTCGTTGAATTTAAGAGCAATGTCAACTCTACCCTTAGCATCTTGGTAAAGGATTCTTGCTTGAGTTCCAACTACTAATTGGTTCTTTTCAGCATCTCTAATCCAGATGTAGTTATCCATATCTTGATATCTTCTGTCTTTATCTATACATTCCATTGCAGCGTGGTCAGTTGCAATTAAGTCTTCGTGTTTACCACTTAGGCAAACCCATCTAAATGGTCCATATCCATAGTCAAATAGAAGTGGTCCCATAATGTCTTCTACATAAGAAGGCCAAATAAATCCGTCTTTGTCATCTTTGCCATTTTTAGAAATTTCTTTAACTCCAGAATCGTAAATAGCTTTTAAGAAAGAGTTACCATAATCAAAGAAGTAAGTTCCCTTATCAGTAAGATTTTTAATAACTTCAAAGTGTTCTTTAAGAGTCTTATCAACAAGTTCGCGGAATTTTTTGATGTCAGTTCTTAATAATTCAGTTCTTTCTTCAAAAGTAATACCTACTGGACAATATCCGCCATTGTATACATTATGGCAAGAAGTTTGGTCAGAAAGTAGGTCAATGTGGATGTTATTTTTATCCATATAGTGAAGAAGATCAACAATATTTCCGTGGAAGGCAATTGAAAGAGCTTCTTTCTTTTCAAGAGCGGCTTTAGCAAGTTCGCAAGCTTCTTCAGGAGATTCAGCGAGCTTCTTAATCCATCCTTGTTCAAGTCTAGTTTCTATTCTTGAAATGTCAACTTCAGCTATTATAGAAACAGCACCAGCGATGTCTCCAGCTTTACCTTGAGCACCACTCATTCCACCAAGTCCAGATGAAACGAATAATTTTCCAGCTAAGTTATCTTTTTCGCTAAGACCTAATTTTAGTCTACCAGCGTTTAATATAGTGTTGTAAGTTCCGTGAACAATACCTTGTGGTCCAATGTACATCCAACCACCAGCAGTCATTTGTCCGTAGTTAGCAACGCCCATTTCTTCTGCAATTTCCCAATCGTCAAGATTGTCATATTCACCAACCATAAGTCCATTAGTGATTATAACTCTTGGAGAATTTTTTCTTGATTTAAATAGCCCAAGTGGGTGTCCAGATTCCATTACAAGAGTTTCGTCATCGTGCATAATTTCAAGATATTGCTTAATTAAATTATATTGCATCCAGTCGTGACAAACTGAACCAGTTTCTCCATAAGTAACAAGTTCGTATGGATAAAGGGCAACATCAAAGTCTAGGTTGTTATCAATCATTACTTGGAAAGCTTTTCCAGCTAAGCAATTTCCTTTATATTCGTCAATTGGTTTACCGTAAATTCTTCCTTCTGGTCTAAATCTGTATCCGTAGATTCTTCCTCTAGTAGTAAGTTCCTCTAAAAATTCAGGAATTAGTTCTTCGTGATATTCTTCTGGGATATATCTTAGGGCATTTCTAAGGGCAATTTTAGTTTGGTCCTTTGAAAGTCTAAATCCTCTATCGGGAGCTCTCCTAATTCCTTGTTCAAAAGATTTTTTTTCTGGAAGGTTTGTAATTTGTACCTTCATGATCTTTTGAACTTCTGCGTTATGATTATTTATCACTTTTATCAACCTCCATTTATAAGTCATTATAAATTAAAACTTTTAAAATGTAAATACATAGGGAAATTAATTTCCTAAAAAAATAAAAATTACTAATAAATTCAATAAAAATAGAGAAATTTATTATTTAAAGCATATAGAGCAACTAAAAACTAAATTAACAATGGACAAGTTTATCAAGATAAATCAAAAAAATAAAACCTTTGCAAGAATTTGACGATTGATTATATTGATTTATAATAAAATATATTAAAGTTAAAATACAAACATTTTAAATTTTAAAGTTCATAAAATTTTGAGAAATAGTTTTTCTTTATTTTAAAATTAACTAGGGTATAATAAAAATACGATGTTTGTAAAATAAAAGGAGGATTTATGAAAGCGGATAAATTATTAATTAATCTAAATCAAGTTTTTTCGCCTAAGGATATTGGCAGACCTTTAAGAGGCGAAGAAATGAATGAAGCTGATATTTTGGAAAATGCTTATATTGCAATTAAAGATGGGAAAATCTTAGAAGTTGGCGAAGGCAAGGGCTACGAGAAACTAAAAGACGACAATACGGAAATAATTGATCTTAAAGGAAAAGTTGCAACTCCAGGTCTTATTGACGCTCACACTCACTTAGTATATGGCGGAAGTCGTGAAAATGAATTTGCAATGAAGCTTAATGGAATGGAATATCTTGAAATTCTTGAAGCAGGTGGTGGTATTCTTTCTACATTAAAGGCAACTGAATCTGCAAGTTTTGATGAACTTTATGACAAGACAAGAGACTTACTTGAACATATGCTAGTTCACGGAGTAACTACTGTTGAAGCAAAAAGTGGATATGGAATTACTCTTGAAACTGAGCTTAAAGAACTTGAAGTTCTTGAAAAGCTAAACAAAGACTTCCCAATAGAACTTGTGAGAACTTTTATGGCAGCTCACGTAATTCATGAAAAATATAAAGACAATTCTGACGAATATGTTGACGTTGTAATAGACATGATGCCAGAAGTTGCAAAAAGAAATCTTGCAGAATTTTGTGATGTATTTTGTGAAAAGGGAGTATTCACTGCTAAGCAATCTGAAAGAATTTTAGAAGCTGCAAAAAAACAAGGTTTTAAATTAAGAATTCACTCTGATGAAATTGAAAATATTGGTGGAGTAGATGTTGCTGCAAAAGTTGGAGCTGTTTCTGCTGAACATTTAATGGTAGTAGATGAAAAAGAAATTGAAACACTTTCAAAAGCAAATGTAATTGGAAACTTGCTTCCAGGAACAACTTTCTCACTAATGCTTGACACTTATGCTCCGGCAAGAAAAATGCTCGACAAGGGAATGGCTATTACACTTTGTACAGACTCAAATCCAGGATCTTGTCCTACGGCAAATTTACAATTCATTATGCAACTTGGTTGCCTAGAAATGAAATTAACTCCAATTGAAGTATTTAACGCAGTAACTATTAATGCTGCATATTCAGTTGATAGAGCAAAGACTATTGGCTCTTTTGACAAGGGAAAGAGAGCAAATATAACAATTTTTGATGCTCATAATATTGACTATACACTTTACTTCTTTGCGACAAATTTGTGTAAACAAGTTTATATAGATGGAGAACTTGTAGTAGAAGATAGAAAATTAGTTAAATAATTCTTGTAGAAGTATAATTTATAAAATGCAGGTGGAAAATTCTACTTGCATTTTTCATTTAATAAGATAGAAATTCAAATTTTTCTAAAATTTATAAATATGTTGTCTGAAATTTTATTTTCTCAAAAATCATTATAAAAATTCAATTATTTAATACTTTTAATCAAAGCGTTAGGGAACGTAAATAAAACAATTTTTCACAAACAAAATTATTGCATATGGTAATGAGTTATCATGTAACGATATTAATAAATTGTATTTTTTTTAGTAATTATGCCGTTTTTTTAATTAATTGATTGACTTGTTTATTAATCAGAGTTAAAATTCACTTAGAAAACATTTTCAACGATACAAAAATTTTTAAAGATTGTATCGTAGGCATATTAAAAATTTTTATGCAAAGTTAATATGCTTTAATGATATGTCGAGGAGGTATTTATATGAAGAACGATGGTCAAAAGACTGTTAGACTACCTAGTTTTGTTGAGGCATTCTTGCCAATCATTACAATGGTTTGTTTAATGGTATATGTTTTCAACTTTAGTGACGAAAAATATGACGCAGCTCATATGCCACTAATCATTGCAATTTGTGTTGCATGTGGAGTTGGAGCAGCATGTGGACGCAGTTTTTCTGAAATGCTAGAAGGCATGATCGAAAGACTTACAGCTACTCTTGAAGCAATTTTAATTTTACTTACAGTAGGTCTTTTAATTTCATCTTTCATGATTTCAGGAACAATCCCTGCAGTTATTTATTATGGATTGAGATTACTTACACCACAATTATTTCTACCTGTAGGTTGTATACTTATAGCAATTGTTTCACTAGCTTGTGGTTCATCATGGACAGCAACGGGTACAATTGGTATTGCTTTTATGACAATAGGCGTTGGCCTAGGAATTAACCCTGCACTTACAGCTGGTATGGTAATTTCTGGAGCATATGTTGGAGATAAATTCTCTCCACTATCTGATACTACAAACCTTGCAGCTGGTGTTTCAAATACTGGATTATTTGATCACGTAACGGCTATGGTTTCTACTACGGGACCTGTATTTTTAATTTCACTTATTATATACGCAATTCTTGGATCAAGAATTAATGTTGTAAATTATGACCCTACAATTGCACAAGGTATTGAAGAGGCACTTGCAGCTAACTTTAACTTAAACCCACTTGTACTTCTACCAATAATCGTAATTGTTGTAGTATGTATTCTAAGAGTTCCTGGACTTCCAGGAGTTATTATCTCAGTTATAACTGGTGTAATATTTGCAGTTATTTTCCAAGGACAACATAATGTTGCAGATATCTTTAGTATTCTTCACTATGGACCATCTATTGAAACTGGAAACGAATTTGTAGATAAGGCTCTTGCTAAGGGCGGCATGGACCATCAAATGTGGACAATCAACTTAATTTTACTTGCAGTGTCCTTCGGTGGTGCTCTTGAAAAATGTGGTACTGTTGAAAGAATCTTTGGAAACATTAAACATAAAATCAATTCTGTTGGAGGACTTGTTTTGGCTACAATGCTTACATCCATTTTCTGTGATGCAGCAATGTGTGATCAATTCTTAGGAATTGGCGTTCCTGCTCCACTTTATGATGACAAATATGATGAACTTGGACTTGCAAGAAATATGCTTTCAAGAACACTTGAAGACGCTGGTACACTTTGGGCGTGTATGTTCCCTTGGACAGCTTGTGGAGCTTACCAAAGTGGCGTACTTGGAATGAATCCATTTGTATATTTCAGATTTGCATTTGTTAACTTACTAAACCCAATTTATGCTTGCGTAACTGCATATATGGGCAGAAATATCTTCTGGGCTGACGGTGCTTACACAAATATTTTTGGCAAAACTGTTATGAAGAAAGCTGCTGCAGCTCCTGAAGAAGCACATAAATATGCTGTTTCTCAACTTGAAAAATTAAGGACTGAAGGAAAAGCACCAAAGGTTACAGCTTAATTAGCTAATAAAAATTAATAGATTAAAAATTTAGAAAGAAGTGATTATGTGTCAGATATAAAATTACCTTGGGATGATGACAGCGAAGCAATTAAATATGTATATGTTAATCCTAGAAAAAAGTTTTCTGAAAAATATGCCTACATAATCACTTCTATTTTGATTTTGTTAGGTATTTTCACAAAGTATAGGCTTACAGTTGTTCTTGCGGCACTTCTACTTTTATCGTTGCTAACTAAAAGATATGTGGCAGCAAGTGCAAAGGGACTTGAAATGTACACAGATATGAAGATTACAAAGACCTATAACATTTGGGATTGGTCAGAAATTGAGGCAATTACTTATGAGAAAAAACATGAACAGCCTAATTTGATACTTTTGTATTTCACAAAGGGAGATGTTACAAAAAGATTTTTCTTTTCTGAAGAAGATAAAGAAAGAGTTTTTGAACTAGCTCGCAAACACAATAAAAAGATAAAAATTTACGATGCTTGGGAATACAAACAAAATCTCAAGAAATTTAAAAAAGAAATGAAAATTTCTAACAGAATAAGTCGCAAAAATAAAAAGAAATAGTTTTTATTTCCCAAATATTTAAAATCAAAAGACGAGAGTAAATCTTGTCTTTTTTTTGTCTAAATTTAAGTTTTCTTAAAAATTTAAAAAGTCGCAATAAAGATTGAACTTTAAAGATAATATTAAAGGACATTATTAATAATTATATATACTTAATTTATTCCACAAATATATTTATTTATAAAAGTAGAGATTTACAGAGAAAGTTGCAAATAATAAAATTGGGAAAACAACATACAAAGTAACGATTTATCATGGTAAATAGATATTTAGTATTTTTGGTATCATAGAATATATTTTATATTCTTACAATAACTCATTGACAAAAATAAATTATTATGAGATAATTAAGAAAACATTTTCATAAAGGAGGAATAATATGTTATTATTTAACCCCGTAGTAGTATCCGTATTACTACTTGTAGTATTATGTATGTTTAAATTAAATGTACTACTTTCTTTACTTGTTGCAGGTCTTGTTGCAGGTCTTGTTGCAGGAATGCCAATATGGGTTTTTGAACAAGGAACTTGGCAAGCAAATATTTTAGGTAATTTGCCAGGATTTGGCACTGAAGGCGACGGAATTATATCAACTATAATCGGCGGCATGGGCACAATGGCAGAAACAGCGCTTGCCTATATATTAATTGGTATGTTCGCTTATGCAATTGGTAAATCAGGACTTATAACTATACTTGCTCAAAAAATTTCTAAAATTGTAGGAAAAAATAAATTTTATTTAATTTTCTTAATAGCATTTATATCTATATTTTCTCAAAACCTTTTACCAGTGCATATTTCCTTTATACCTATTCTAATTCCACCACTTCTAGGACTTATGAATAAGTTAAAGATTGATAGACGTGCTGTTGCCTCAGCTCTTTGCTTTGGATTAAAAGCACCTTATATTTCTATCCCAGCAGGATTCGGACTTATATTCCACAAAATCATCGCGTCAAATATGACAGATGCAGGCATGCCTACAACTGTGGCAGACACACAAAAGGTAATGTGGATTGGTGGACTTTCCATGTTAATTGGTTTAATCTTTGTTGTATTTGTTCTCTATGGAAAGGACAGAGAATATAAAGACGTAGAAATCCCAGGTGTTGTTCCGCTAGATGCAGAAGTTCACATGACACCGCAAGCTTGGGGTGCTCTTGTAGCAGCTCTTGCAATGCTTATTGCACAAATCATAACTAAAAGTTTACCATTCTCAGCTTTAGTTGGTATTATTTTCTTGCTAATCACTCGTTCTATTAAATGGAAAGAGATTGACGAAATGGTCGATGGTGGACTTGATTTAATGGCATTTATTGCTTTTGTAATGTTAATTGCAGGTGGATATGCAAATGTTCTTAATACATCAGGCGCAGTAGTTCACTTGGTAAATGATACAGCTGCACTAATGGATGGTGCATCTCTTGTAGTTTCAGCAATTGTTCTTTTAGCAATTGGTCTTGTAATTACAATGGGAATAGGTACTTCCTTTGGAACTATTCCTGTAGTTGCTGCAATTTATGTTCCATTAGCACAACAATTAGGATTTAGTAAGGCAGCTATTATTTTATTAATAGGTATAGCGGCAGCTCTTGGAGATGCAGGTTCACCAGCTTCAGATTCAACTATGGGACCTACTTCAGGACTTAATGCGGATGGTCAACATGATCACATTTGGGACACTTGCGTTCCAACATTTATAGCCTTTGACATATTCCTAGTTATTGGCGGAGTTATTGGCGCAGTAGTACTATCATAAAATTAAATTTTTAGGGAATTAACTTCCTTATTATTAACTATTAAAGATTAAAAGTGATGTTGCAAAATAGAATTCTATTTTGTTCATCACTTTTTTTATTAATTATTTATTCTTTTGTAAATATGTAAAAGTTGAATTATTTTACGATTAATTATAGAATTATCTTTAGTTAAATAATATAAGTTGGAAGCTACAAATTTTATTTGTTATAGAATATTTGAGGTAAAAAAATGAATTTTGATTATAATGATTATCCTCACCCTTCAACGAGAAGAGTGATTTTTGGGAAAAATGGAATGGTTGCTACATCATCTCCCTATGCAACAAGTGCAGGCGCAAAAATTTTACTTGATGGTGGGAATGCAATTGATGCTGCTTTAGCAATTTCCATGACGCTACCAGTTGTTGAACCAACTGGAAATGGTCTTGGTTCTGATATGTTTGCAATTATTTACTTTGAAGGGAAACTTTATGCAATGAATGCAAGTGGTAGAAGTCCAAAGAGTATTTCTATTAATGCGTTGAAAAATAAAGGACATAGCAAGATGCCAAACTGTGGTGTAAATGTAATTAACACACCGGGACTAATTGGCGGAGCAATGAAACTTTATAGTGACTTTGCAACAATGCCAATTGAAAAAATTTTTGAACCTGGAATTTCTTATGCGGAAGAGGGATTTGCAGTAACTCCACAAATTGCAAAGCTTTGGAAAGAAAGCGTAGAAAAATATAAAAAATTAGATAGAGATGAGTTCAAGGAATTTTTTAAAACTTTTACGATTGATAAAAGAGCGCCAAGGGCTGGAGAAGTTTTTAAATGTCCAGAAATGGCAGAGACTTTAAGAGAAATCCGTGACACAAAGGGAGATTCTTTTTATAGGGGAAGTATTGCGGAAAAAATTTCAAAAGAAGTAGAAAGGCTTGGAGGTTTTTTAAGTGCAGAGGACTTAAAAAATTTTGAGCCTAAATATGTGGATCCAATTTCAACAAATTACAGGGGAATAGATGTATGGGAGATACCTCCAAATGGTCATGGAATTTCTGTTTTAATGGCACTAAATATTTTAAGTAAAATGGAAATAAAAGATAGAAGTGATGTGTCAACTATTCACAAAATTATTGAGGCTATAAAGATATCTTTAACTGATGCAAAAACTTTTGTGGCAGATAAAGATTTTATGAAGATAAAAATAGAAGAGCTTTTATCAGATGAATATGCAGGAAAAAGGCGAAAGGATATAGAAGATTTTGCAATTTTGCCAAAATCCTATGCAATAAAATCATCGGATACAGTATATTTTGCAACTGCGGATAAATTTGGAAACATGGTCTCCATGATTCAGTCAAATTATTCGGACTTTGGTTCAGGAATAGTTGTGCCAAAAACTGGCATTGCACTAAATAATCGCCTGGAAAATTTTTATTTTGAAGAAGGACTTGCAAATTCTCTTGAAGGAGGAAAGCTTCCTTATCATACAATTATTCCAGGATTTTTGACAAAGGATGGTAAAGCTCTTGGAGCTTTTGGGATAATGGGAGCTTTTATGCAGCCACAAGCTCATGTACAAGTTCTTATGAATATGATTGATTTTGACTTAAATCCACAAGCTGCACTTGATGCACCGAGAATTATGTGGATTAATGATAAAAAAATTGATGTTGAATGCGACTTTGATAGTGATATAATTGATGGTCTAAAGAAACTAGGACATGATGTGAATGTAGTAAGCGATTTTAAAGACATGGGTCGTGGACAAATTATTTTGAAAAAAGATGATGTATATATTGGTGGAACAGAAAAAAGGACGGACTCCAATATTTTTGCTTTTTAGAAGGTGATTAAGTGAAATTTAAAATTCATTCGGATTATAAGCCAACGGGAGATCAGCCTCAGGCGATAGATAAATTAGTTGAAGGTATAAAAAGGGGATATAAGCACCAAAATCTTTTGGGAGTTACTGGGTCTGGCAAGACTTTTACCATGGCAAATGTAATTGAAAGAGTGCAAAAACCAACTCTTGTCATTGCACATAATAAAACTCTTGCCTCCCAACTTTGTTCTGAATTAAAGGAATTTTTTCCGGAAAATGCTGTGGAATTTTTCGTATCCTACTATGACTATTATCAGCCAGAGGCTTATGTGCCGGGTACAGATACTTTTATAGAGAAGGATTCTTCTATAAACGATGAGATAGATAAACTTCGCCACTCTGCAACTATGGCACTTTTCGAGAGAAAAGATGTAATTATTGTTGCGTCAGTTTCCTGCATTTATGGTTTGGGAGATCCAATTGATTACGAAAAACTTGCCATTTCACTTAGACCGGGAATGATAAAAGATAGAAATGATGTAATGAGTAAACTCGTCGATATTCAATATGTAAGAAATGATTATGAATTTAAGCGTGGAACTTTTAGGGTTCGTGGAGATATTTTAGACATTTTTCCGGCAGCTTCATCTGAAAATTCAATTCGTGTTGAATTTTTTGGAGATGAAATAGATAGAATTACGGAAGTAAATGCTCTAACTGGTCAAGTAATTGCATACTTAAATCACGCCTATATCACTCCTGCATCTCACTTTGCAACTTCAGAAGAAAAGGTAAAAAAGGCAATTGTAACAATAGAAGAGGAGCTTGAAGAAAGATTAAAGGTTTTAAAGGATCAAGAAAAACTTTTGGAAGCACAAAGACTTGAACAAAGAACTAGATACGATTTGGAGATGCTTTCTGAAATGGGATTTTGCTCGGGAATAGAAAATTATTCTAGACATCTTTCTGGAAGAGCTCCAGGTTCAAGACCTTACACTTTAATAGACTATTTTCCAAAGGATTTTTTGACCATAATAGATGAATCTCACCAAACTATTCCTCAAATTAGAGGAATGTTTAACGGGGACAGATCTCGTAAAGAAACTCTTGTAGAATATGGATTTAGACTTCCTTCTGCTCTTGACAACAGACCTCTTAGGTTTGAGGAATTTGAAGAGATGATGCACCAATGCGTTTATGTTTCTGCAACTCCAGGACCCTATGAGCTTGAACATACTGAGCAACAAGTAGAACAAATTATTAGACCTACTGGACTTCTTGATCCGTTAATTGAAGTTAGACCAATAAAAAATCAAATTGATGACATAATAAATGAAATAAATGAAGCTATCGAGAGAAAGGAAAGAGTTTTAATTACAACTCTCACTAAGAGAATGTCCGAAGATTTATCGAGACATTTAAAAGAAATTGGGTATAATGTAACCTACATGCACTCTGATATTGATACTTTAGAGAGAATGAAAATTATTAGAGATTTAAGACTTGGAAAAGTGGACGTCCTTGTTGGGATTAATCTTCTTAGAGAAGGGCTTGACCTCCCAGAAGTTTCAAGAGTTTGTATACTTGACGCAGATAAGGAAGGTTTCCTTCGTTCTGTAACTTCTCTTATTCAGACAACAGGTCGAGCTGCAAGAAATGCAGGTGGAAAAGTTATAATGTATGCCGATAATATTACCCAATCAATGAGGATAACAATAGATGAAACTTCTAGAAGGAGAAAAATCCAAGAAGAGTACAACAAGGAGCATAACATAACTCCAAAGACAATAGTAAAAAGTGTGCGTGAAGTAATAAATACAACTATTGCAGCAGAAGATGTTGTGGACTTTAAAAATATTAAAGATCAAGAAGATGAATTTACAAAAGATGAAATTGATGGAATGATCAATGCTTTAAAGCCTGAAATGTATAGGGCGGCAGAGGAATTAGACTTTGAAAAAGCCGCTGAAATAAGGGATAAGATAAAAGATTTAAGAGAAAAGAAAAAGACTGCCCTTCTTTAATGAGGTGTTATATTGAAAGATGAAATAATAGTAAAGGGAGCGAGAGTCAACAATTTAAAAAATGTTGATTTGAAGATCCCAAGAAATAAGTTTGTAGTTTTCACTGGACTTTCTGGCTCAGGGAAGTCATCACTTGCCTTTGACACAATTTATGCTGAAGGTCAGAGGAGATATATTGAGTCATTGTCTTCCTATGCGAGACAATTTTTGGGACAAATGGATAAACCAGAAGTGGACTATATAGAGGGAATGAGTCCATCAATTTCCATTGACCAAAAGACTACATCAAAAAACCCAAGGTCAACTGTGGGTACAGTTACAGAAATTTACGATTACCTAAGATTGCTCTATGCAAGAGTAGGACATGCCTATTGTCCTGAATGTGGCAAGGAAATTTCCTCCTATACAATTGACCAAATGGTTGATGAAATTATGAAATTAGATGAAAGAACTAAAATTCAAATTCTTTCACCAGTTGTAAGGCATAGAAAGGGACAACACAAAAAAGTTTTTGAAAAGATAAAAAAAGAAGGCTTTTTAAGAGTAATTGTCGATGGAGAAATGTATGATATTTCTGAAGAATTTGAATTGGATAAAAATAAAAACCACGACATAGAAATTGTTGTCGATAGAATTATTATAAAGGAAAAAATTGAGTCCAGACTTGCGGATTCACTTGAAATTGCAACAAATTTAAGCGACGGCATTGCAAAAATAAATGTAATTGATGGGGAAGATTTAATTTTCTCAACAAAATTTGCCTGCCCCCACTGCAATATTATAATAGAAGAAGTTACTCCAAGGTCCTTTTCCTTTAACTCGCCTCTTGGTGCTTGTGACGAGTGTAAAGGGCTTGGATTTTCTAAGGAAGTTTCAAGGGACTTAGTAATTCCCAATAAGGAACTTTCAATAGATGAAGGAGCCATTGCTTGTTATTCAAACTCCAAGGGAACTTATTATTATGAAATAATTTCTGGAATTGCAAAGAAGTTTAAATTTTCAACGAAGGAACCAATAAAAAATGCACCAGAAGAATTTTTAGATGCAATATTTAATGGTTATAGTGGTAAATTGAGCTTTTCTTTTAATTCATTTTTTTCGGGAGAAAAGAAATACTCTGGAGGTTTTGAAGGAATTTTAAAAAATTTAAAGAGGAGATATACGGAGTCAAGTTCGGACAAAATGCTCGATAGAATAGATGAATTTTTGGAAGAAGTGCCTTGTCCAAAATGCCATGGAACAAGACTTAAAGCTTCTTCTCTTGCCATAAAAGTTGGCGGATTAAATATTTTTGAACTTACAGAACTTTCTATTGACAAAGCATTGCAATTTTTCGAAAATATAAAACTCACAAAAAACGAAATGATTATTGCCGAAGAATTATTGAAGGAGATAAAATCACGACTTGAATTTTTGATAAATGTTGGTCTTGAATATTTATCACTTTCACGAATGGCAGGAACTCTTTCTGGAGGAGAAGCTCAAAGAATTAGGCTAGCAACACAAATTGGTTCACAGCTCGTAGGAGTTATTTACGTGCTTGACGAGCCAAGCATAGGTCTTCATCAAAGGGATAATGCAAAACTTTTGAAATCACTGAGAAATTTGACGGATATAGGAAATACTTTAATAGTTGTAGAGCACGATGAAGACACGATGTTTGCTGCCGATGAAATTGTGGATATTGGGCCACTTGCAGGAGTAAATGGTGGAAGAATAGTTGCACAAGGGACAGCTGAAGAAATTATGAAAGTGGAGGAATCAATTACTGGAGCCTATTTAAGTGGTAGAAGGAAAATTGAAGTTCCAAAAGTGAGAAGAAAGTCCAATGGCAAAACAATAAAGGTAATTGGTGCGCGTGAAAATAATTTAAAAAATATTGACGTGGAATTTCCTCTTGGCGAATTTATTTGCGTAACTGGAGTTTCTGGGTCAGGCAAGTCCTCACTTGTAAATGAAATTTTGTATAAAAGTCTTGCACAAAAAATAAATAAATCAAGAATAAAACCTGGAAAACACGAAAGAATTGAGGGATTGGAGAATATTGACAAAATTGTAGACATCGACCAATCTCCAATAGGAAGAACGCCGAGATCAAATCCTGCCACATACACGGGTGCTTTTGATATAATAAGAGATATTTTTGCAAGTACTAATGAAGCAAAGATGCACGGATACAAAAAGGGAAGATTTTCTTTTAATGTAAAGGGCGGAAGATGTGAAGCTTGTAAAGGTGACGGAATATTAAAAGTTGAAATGCATTTTTTATCTGACGTATATGTTCCATGTGAAGTTTGTCATGGAAAGAGATACAATCGTGAAACTCTTGAAGTTAAGTACAAGGGCAAAAATATTTACGATGTGCTTGATATGACAGTAGAAGAAGCCATTGACTATTTTCAAAATCACGAGAGAGTGTTGCGAAAACTGGAAACTCTAAGAGATGTAGGATTATCTTATATTAAGCTTGGACAAAGCTCTACACTTTTATCAGGTGGAGAGGCACAAAGAATTAAACTTGCAACAGAGCTTTCTAAGAGGGCTACGGGAAGAACTCTTTACATTTTAGATGAGCCAACAACTGGTCTTCACTCTGAAGATATAAATAAACTTATAAAAGTTTTAGAGGAACTTGTAGACAGAGGTAACACTGTAATTACAATTGAACATAATTTAGATGTAATTAAATGCGCTGACTACATTATAGATCTTGGACCTGAAGGCGGAGAAGGTGGAGGAGAGGTTATATTTACTGGAACACCTGAAGAGATTATAAAATGTAAAAATTCATATACTGGAGAATTCTTAAAAAGTAAATTGGAGGTTTAATTTGAATAAAATTAAAAAAATTGGAATTTTTATTTTAGCTGCAAGTCTATTGCTAAATTTTGTATTTGCAAAGGGCTTTGTTAGACAAAATAATTTTATGGATAAAA
This sequence comes from Peptoniphilus sp. SGI.035, assembly GCF_050315115.1. Lineage (NCBI taxonomy): Bacteria > Bacillati > Bacillota > Tissierellia > Tissierellales > Peptoniphilaceae > Peptoniphilus > Peptoniphilus sp. SGI.035. Next base: position 56,279 of record NZ_JBNPOJ010000003.1, on the reverse strand, counting down.
GTGGCGTGGAAAAAAGAGATGAATTAAAAAGATGGCAAGCTAGCATGAATTTGCCAGTTACTGGAAGCCTTAATGAAAAAACTAAAAAAGCTTTATACACTGAAAATTATGAAGCTTACGACATGATTGCCAATCCACCTACTAAGGGAAAGTGGATTGCAATAAATAAATCTAGGAGAACTCTCACAATGTATAAGGGCGACAAGTCCATTGGAAAATATCCTGTAACTTTAGGAACAAATGCCACGCCGACACCATCAGCTAAGGGGAAAATTCAAAATATGCATAAAAATCCAGCGTGGGGTGGAATGAATGGAAAATACCAATCTGCAAAGGCGGATGACCCCAACAATCCTTTAGGAGAAAGATGGATGGGTTTAAGTATTCCTGGAGCAAGTGGATATGGAATTCATGGAAATATTAAACCCAATCAAATTGGCGGTTATTATTCCAATGGTTGCATAAGAATGTTTAACTACGATGTAGAAAACTATGTGTTTCCAAATATGTATATAGGTGCACCAGTTTGGATAGGAACAGATAATGAACTTGAAAGTTGGGGAGTTTATCAATATTCAAGAGTTAAAAAAGAAGTCATAAATCCACCGACAGAACAAAAGCCTAAAGAAGAGAAAAAAACTATAAAAGAAAATCCAGTTCAATCAATAGAAAATATTCCAGCACAGGACCTTTTAGAATTTTAATTAAATAAAGTAATGAAAACAATTGAAAATGAACTGTTTTTGAGTTATAATGTTTTTTAAAATCAAAGCGAGAGCTTTAAAGAACTATTTATGAAAAATCGGAGGACTTATGAAAAAGAAAATTTTTAATATTGCAATTATAGCAATGACAGTTTTATTTTTATTTGGATGTGGAAAAAAAGAAGAAAAAAAGTCAGAAACAAAGGAAACGATAAAAGTTGAAGTGGCAACTACTGGACCTACAGTTGATGCCATTAAAGAAAAGGGCAAAATAGTTCTTGGAACTTCAGCAGATTTTCCACCAATGGAATGGACATCTTTCCAAGATGGTTCAGAAAAATATCAAGGTGTGGATATTGCACTTGCACAAGCAATTGCTGATTCACTTGGAGTTAAGCTTGAAGTAAAAAATATGGCTTTCGAAGGACTTCTTGGTTCTCTTAAAGCTGGAGATGTGGACATGGTTCTTGCAGGAATGGGCGCAGATGACGAAAGAAAGAAACAAGTTGACTTTTCTGACGAATACTCAAAGGGTAAACAAGTTTTACTAGTAACAGAAGAAAACAAAGATAAATTTAAAACTTTTGATGATTTAAATGGAAAAATTATTGGCACACAGCTTGGTTCACTTCAACAAAAATTTGCGACAGAAAAGTTTGGAGACAACTGCAAGGGATTCGATTTAAATAATGTAATCATTGAACAACTTAAAAACAAATCAATTGATGCAGCTTTCTTATCTGAACTTCCAGCAAAACAATTTGCTTCAATAACAGATGGACTTGTTATTATAGATAATTTAGGAATTCCAGATGAAAGTGGATTTGCAGTAGCTGTAAAAAAGGGCAATGACGATTTAACGAAAGCTGTTAACGAAGTTATTAAAGGATTAAAAGATTCAGGCCAAATGGAAAAGTGGTTTGATGAGTATATTGAACTATCTAACAAAGAAGCTATTAAATAGTAATTAAATATTCCCTGCATTTTGTGGGGAATTTTTAATTTTAAAATGGAAAGGGATAATATGGGAATTATAGCAAAACAATTTGCTTTCGCAAGTAGATATCTTCCTACCTATTTAAATGGAGCAGTAACCACAATTAAACTTTCAATAATTGGAGTTCTCTTAGGTTTTACCATTGGAATAATACTTGCACTAATGAAGATATCAAAAATAAAAATATTAAATATACTTTCGAGTATCTATATAGAAATCGTAAGAGGAACGCCAATGCTAGTACAAATTATGATTGTATATTTTGGACTAAAAAAAATAATACCAGAACAATTTACACTTTTAACTGCACCGATGTTTTTATGTTCATTATCAATAAGTTTAAACTCAGCTGCCTATGTTGCAGAAATTATAAGATCTGGTATATCTTCAGTTGACTCTGGACAAATGGAAGCGGCAAGATCACTTGGACTAAATAAAAAACAAGCGATGATAAAAGTAATAATGCCACAAGCAATAAAAAATATATTGCCTGCACTCGTAAATGAATTTATAACGCTTATTAAGGAGTCTTCAATAACTTACACAGTTGGAGTTGGAGAATTGATGTACGCAGGGAAGAGCATATCTTCAGCTACGTTTGAACTTGTAAGACCTTTTATATTTGCAGCTTGCATTTACTTTATAATGACCTTTAGCTTGTCTAAGGCAATGGGACTTTTGGAAAGGAGACTTGCAAATGATTAAGGTAGAAAATTTGACTAAATCTTTTGGAAAACTTGAAGTCCTAAAGGGAATAAATCAAGTAATAGAAGATGGCGAAGTAGTAGTTGTGATAGGACCATCAGGTTCAGGCAAATCAACTTTTCTTAGATGTTTAAATCTTTTAGAAGAGCCAACAAGTGGCAAAATTTTTGTTGACCATGAAGAAATCACTTCAAAGAATATTGATATAAATAAAGTTCGTGAAGAAATGGGAATGGTATTCCAATCCTTTAATTTATTCAACAATTTAAACATAATTGACAACATAACTCTTGCACCAACTCTCGTAAAGAAAATTGAAAAAGAGGAAGCAGAAAAAAAGGCAATGGAACTCTTAGAAAGTGTTGGACTTCCAGATAAAAGAGATTCTTACCCAAAGTCCTTATCTGGAGGACAAAAACAAAGAATTGCAATTGCAAGAGCACTTGCGATGAATCCAAAAGTAATGCTTTTTGACGAACCCACATCTGCCCTTGATCCAGAAATGGTAGGAGAAGTTCTTGACATAATGAAAGACCTTGCAAAAAAAGGGATGACCATGGTAGTTGTAACTCACGAAATGGGATTTGCGAGAGAAGTCGGCGATAGAATTTTATTCATGGACGATGGTTACATTGTCGAAGAAGGAAGCCCGGAAGAAGTTTTTGGCAATCCAAAAAATGAAAGAACTCAAAATTTTTTAGCAAAGGTGCTTTAAAAATTTTTATGAAAATGACTCAGTTTGTTGAGTCATTTTTTATTGTAATAGTTTTCAAAAAATTAAACCAATACAATTCATAGATAAAAATAAATGAAAATAAAGCATTTTAAATTTTTTAAAATTATTTTTTGAAATGTAAATTTTCGTTATAAATATTGATTGGGTATTGTTTCAAGCGAGAAATCAGAGGAGCATATTACTTAAAAAAAGAGATAAAACATTGTACTTTTTATGATAAAAGAGTTTAATTTTATGTAAAATTATTGACAATGATTTATATTTGGAATAGAATCATGGTAGAAAACATTTGCAAGTAATTAAACTTGCTTGTGGAAGGAAATTTTTTATAGTAACTGCTTTTCAAAGGATGACATAATCTTCATCTTTATATTTTCTTTTGAATTAGTAAGTAAAATGTAATGAATTTAAAGAAAGGGAGTACAATTATGAACAAAGTAGTATTAACAGGTAATGATCTAGGCCTAGAACAATTAGTAGCCGTGACGAGAAATCACGTAAAGGCTGAAATTGATGAAAAGGCAATCGCCGATGTAAAAAAATCAAGAAAATACGTAGAAGAAATTGTAGAAGAAGAAAGAGTAGTATATGGAATCAACACAGGATTTGGTTCTCTTTCAAGAGTAAGCATCTCTAAAGAAGATTCAGCTCAACTTCAAGAAAATATTATTAGAACTCACGCTTCTGGATTTGGCAATCCACTTCCTGAAGACGAAGTAAGAGCAGTTATGCTTATTAGAATTAACTCATTGTTAAAGGGAGTTTCAGGTATTAGACTTTCTACTATTGAATTACTTCTTGAAATGTTAAATAGAAATGTTGTTCCATTTATTCCTGAAAAAGGATCTCTTGGCGCATCTGGAGACTTAGCACCACTTGCACACATGGTTCTTCCAATGCTTGGACTTGGCAAAGCATATTATGAGGGAGAACTTCTTCCAGGCAAAGAAGCTATGCAAAAAGCTGGTCTTGAGCCAATTGCACTTGCAGCAAAAGAAGGTCTTGCACTAATCAATGGTACTACAGTTCTTACTGCAACTGGAGCACTTGCACTTTACGATGCACTTCAACTTTCTAAGATTGCTGACATCGCAGGAGCAATGTCCTGTGAATCTTCAAGAGGAATTATCGACGCATTCTGGGAAGAACTTCACACAATTAGACCACACGCTGGTTCATTAAAGACTGCTGAAAATTTAAGAAATATTCTTGAAGGTTCAACTTATGTAACTCACACTGCTGAACTTAGAGTTCAAGATGCTTATACATTTAGATGTATGCCACAAGTTCACGGAGCTTCTAAAGATACTCTTGAATATGTTAAAGAAAAAGTTGAAATTGAACTTAACTCTGCAACTGACAACCCAATTATCACTCACGATGGCAAAGTAATTTCTGGCGGTAATTTCCATGGAGAATTAATGGCTCAACCATTTGACTTCTTAGCAATTGCAGTTTCTGAACTTGGCAATATTTCTGAAAGAAGAATTGAAAGAATGGTTAACACTACACTTTCTGGAATGCCTTCATTCCTAGTTAAACACCCAGGACTTAATTCCGGATTTATGATTACTCAATACGCTGCAGCTGCATTAGCATCTGAAAACAAAACACTATCTCACCCAGCAAGCGTTGACTCTATAACATCTTGTGAAAACCAAGAAGATTTCGTTTCTATGGGTAATTGGGGTTCAAGAAAAGCAAGAGAAGTTGTTAAAAATACTGCAAGAATTTTAACTACTGAACTTATGATAGCAGCTCAAGCTCTTGACTTCAGAATGGAAATGGAAGATAACAAATTTGAACTTGGTAAAGGTACAAAAGTTGCTCACGATGTAATTAGAAATAAAGTAGCATTTATCGAAGAAGATTCTAAGATTGAAATTTACGAAGAACTTGAAAAAGCTCAAGAATTAGTTAATTCCGGAAAACTTCTTGAGGAAGTAGAAAAAGTAGTAGAACTTTAATAATTAAGAAACATCATATATAATATGTAAGGTAAGAAAAAAGTTTAAATAACATATAGGAGGAAATCATTTGAAAAGAGTAATGTGTATTCCAAACTATTCTGAAGGTAGAGACCTTAAGAAAGTTGAACAAATTACAGAATGCTTTAGAGCAAAGGAAAATGTTAAATTAATCGATTATCAACCAGATGCTGACCACAATAGACTAGTTGTTGAAGTAATTGGAGAACCAGAAGCAGTTATAGATGCAGTTATTGAATCTGTAAAAGTTGCTACTGAAATTATTGATATGTCAAAACACAAGGGAGCTCACCCAAGAATGGGAGCTGTTGACGTTGTACCTTTCGTTCCTGTAACTGAATGTACTACTGAAGAATGTGTTGAATATGCTAAAAAAGTTGGTAAAGCAATTGGCGATATGGGAATTCCTGTTTATCTATATGAAGATGCAGCTTCCACTCCAGAAAGAAAAAATCTAGCAAAAGTTAGAAAAGGACAATACGAAGGATTCTTCGAAAAAATTAAGGAAGAAGAATGGAAACCAGACTTTGGCCCTCAAGAAATGAATGTAAAATCAGGAGCTACTGCTGTTGCAGCAAGATTCCATTTAGTTGCATTCAACGTTAACTTAAACACTAGTGACTTAGCTATTGCTGATAAAATTGCAAAAACTGTTCGTCACATTGGTGGAGGACTTAGATTTGTTAAGGCTATTGGACTTGAACTTGAAGAAAAAGGTCAAACTCAAGTATCAATGAATCTAGTAAACTTTGAAAAAACTGCAATTTATCAAGCTCTTGAAATGGTAAAATCAGAAGCTAAGAGATACGGCGTAACTGTTGTCAACACTGAACTTATTGGACTTCTTCCACTACAAGCTCTAGTTGATTCAGCAGCTTACTATATGCAAATTGAAGGATTCAAACAAGAACAAGTTCTTGAAACATTATTAATTGAGGAGTAATTAAATATATGGCATTTAAAACAGACATACAAATAGCTGATGAAGCAACAATGCTTCCTATTGAAGAAGTTGCTGCTAAAATTGGTTTTGAAAAAGACGATTTAGAACAATATGGAAAATATAAAGCAAAAATATCTTGGGAAGCTATCAAAAGAATTGATAAAGAAAATGAATACGGAAAACTAATTTTAGTTTCCGCAATTAGCCCAACACCAGCTGGCGAAGGTAAATCAACAGTTTCTATTGGACTTACTCAAGGCCTTAATAGAATTGGAAAAAAATCTGCAGTAGCACTTAGAGAACCATCCCTTGGACCAGTATTTGGAGTTAAAGGTGGAGCTGCAGGTGGCGGATATTCACAAGTAGTTCCAATGGAAGATATTAACTTGCACTTTACTGGAGATCTTCATGCAATGACAGCTGCAAATAACCTTATTTCAGCTTGCATAGATAACCATATTCACCAAGGCAATGCTCTAAGAATTGATGCAAGACAAATTACTTGGAATAGAGTTCTTGATATGAACGACAGATCTCTTAGAAATGTAGTTATTTCTCTTGGCAAGAAAGCTGATGGTTTCCCTAGAGAAGACCACTTCATGATAACCGTTGCATCTGAAATAATGGCTGTTCTTTGTCTTTCAGAAAACATAGAAGACTTAAAAAATAGAATAGCAAAAATGATAATTGGATACAACCTTGATGGAGATCCTGTTACAGTTGCAGATCTAGAAATCCAAGGAGCAGTTGCAATGCTTCTTAAAGATGCATTAAAACCAAACCTAGTTCAAACTCTTGAAAACACACCTGCCTTTATTCATGGTGGACCTTTCGCAAATATTGCTCATGGATGTAACTCAATATTAGCTACAAAACTTGCACTAAACACAAGTGATTACGCTGTTACAGAAGCAGGTTTCGGTGCTGACCTTGGTGCAGAAAAATTCATGGACATAAAATGTAGAATGTCTGGCCTTTCTCCAGATGCAGTAGTTATAGTAGCTACAATTAAAGCTCTTAAAATGCACGGTGGAGTAGACAAAAAAGAACTAAAGACTGAAAATATTGAAGCACTTGAAAAGGGATTTGCTAATTTAAGACGTCATGTTGAAAATGTCAAAAAATTTGGCGTACCAGCTATTATTGCAATCAACAAATTTGCTGATGACACAGAAGCTGAAATAGCAAAATTAGAAGAACTTTGTAAAGAACTTGGAGTTAGAATTTCACTTTGCGAATGTTTCGAAAAAGGTGGAGAAGGAGCAGAAGATTTAGCTAAACAAGTTGTTGAATTAATCGACGAAGAAAAAGCTGATTTCAAACCTATTTACGATGAAAATGACAGCATAGTTGACAAAGTAAATACAATTGTTAAAGAAATTTATAGAGGTAGACAAGCTAAATTTACTACTGCCGCTAAAAAACAAGTTAAAAAACTTGAAGAACTTGGACTTGATAAACTTCCTATTTGTGTAGCTAAGACACAATTCTCATTTACAGATGATAAAAACATAATGGGAGCACCTACTGACTTTGATATAGAAATACAAGATGTAAGAGTTTCAGCAGGAGCAGGATTTATAGTTGTTCAAACATCTAACATTATGGTAATGCCTGGACTTCCAAAGGTACCAGCAGCCAATAAAATGGATATAGATAATGACGGAGTTATCACTGGATTATTCTAGGAGGAAAAATGCTTAAAGATTTAACTATAGTAGAATTCGCAGATGAGACTGCTTCAAATTCACCAGCACCAGGAGGTGGATCTATTGCTGCACTTAATGCATCAATGGCTGCTTCACTTCTTGCAATGGTTGCAGGTTTAACTATTGGAAAGAAAAAATATATGGACGTTTCTGATAGAATGGAAGAAATTCAAGCTGAATTATTAAAATATAAAGATGAATTTGTCGATGGCATTGATAAAGACGCTAACTCTTTTAACGGAGTTATGGACGCTATGAAGCTTCCAAAGGAAACGGAAGAAGAAAAGAAAGCTAGATCTGAAAAAATTCAAGAAGGTTACAGAAATGCAATTGATGTACCTCTAGGACTTGGGGTTAAAGTTACAGAACTTTATGACTATGCGAGAGAATTAGCTGAAAAAGGAAATTCAAATGCAATCACTGATGTTGCAGTAGCTTTATTGAATATTGAAGCCGCAGTTCACGGAGCTTTCTTAAATGTAATCATCAACTTAAACTCACTTAAAGATCAAGATTACAGACATGAATTAGAAGAAAAAATGGCTGATACAAGAAAAGTTGTGGAAAAAAACCACGCTGAAATCATGAAAGTTGTAGATGAAAAATTAACATGAAATATCTTTTAGTCGATGTTGGATCAACTTATACTAAGCTTAATTTAGTGGATACTGATAAAAATGAAATTCTCGGGAGTGCATCTAGCTACACCACTGTAGAAACTGATGTCAGAGAAGGCTTTAACAATGCCTTTAAAAAATTAAGTGAAGTTACTGAAGTAAAATATGATAAAGTATTAGGTTGCTCATCAGCATCTGGAGGACTAAAAGTTGTAGCAATAGGATTTTCAAAAAATCTTACCACTGATGCAGCAAGGCTTGCATCGCTATCAAGTGGTGCAAGAATTTTAAAGGTATACTCTTATGAGCTTACTGACGAGTATGTAGATGAAATTAAAAACTCTGGTGCTGATATTATAGTTTTATGTGGTGGCACTGATCATGGAAATAAAGAAAATATCATTTTCAATACAAAAAAACTTGCAAAGGGATGTATTAAGACGCCTGTTGTAGTGGCAGGTAATATTGACACTCATGAAGAAATAAGGGACATCTTCCAAAAGGGAAATGTTCCTTGTGACTTCACAGAAAATGTAATGCCAACTACAAATACAATAAATTATAGACCCCTTAGAAAGACAATTGGCGACCTTTTTATAAAGACAATTGCTCACGCTAAGGGAATTGATTTGCTCAGTAGAGATTTTGAAATACTCTTGCCAACTCCAGTTGCAGTTCAAAAAGCAATGTCAGTCTATGCGAAATATTTGGATAAAGTTATTTTATCTGTGGATATTGGAGGAGCAACGACAGACATTCATTCAATTGGCAAAACATATTATGGAGAAGAAAATGTAATCTCACCTCCAATTGAAGAACCTTTTGAGAAGAGAACTGTGGAAGGCGATATGGGCATGAGATATTCAGCAACTGCTCTTTATGAATCAGTTGGTGAAGAACCTTTCCTTTCCTTTGGAATAAAGGACGCAAAGGAAAAAACAGAGTATCGTTTTAATCACACGAGTTATATTCCAGATAATGACGAAGATTTATTCTTTGACAATGTCCTATGTTATATTGCTACACACACTTCACTTATGAGACATATTGGTCACATAAAAAAAGTCAAAACTCCTACTAGGACGATTTATGAACAATACGGGAAGGATTTAAGACCGGCTGAAATGTTTATCGGAACTGGTGGATCCCTCATTAATTCCAATGAGCCGAAAAAAATTCTCTCAGCAATAGAGGATTTAGACGATAAATATCTAATCAATAGGAAGATAAAGTATTATTTAGATAAAAGATATATTTTATCATCAGCTGGACTAATTAGTACCGTAGATGAAGAAGCTTCCTACAAATTATTAAATAAATATTTAGAAGAAATATAAATCAAAAAGAAGTTGCTAACTAAATGTGGCAACTTTTTTTTGTTTTATATTGTAAAGGTAAAGGCTAAGCATAGATATTCTGCATATAAAATAATTAGCAATATTTTTATTTAAAGCTAAGATTTGGTTAAATAAAGCATTCTTCATCTTTTAAAAAACTACTAAATGGTGTAAAATAATCATAAGGAGTTTTGTCGTGGAATATTGGGATGTATATAATAAAAAGGGAAAATGGAAGAGACGCGTCATTAGAAAAGGCGAGCGGTTAAAAAATAACGAATATCATATTATTGTTGAAGGTTGGGTTTTAAGAGATGATGGTAATTTTATAATTCAAAGGAGAGCTCTCGAGAAAAAATCTTTTGCTGGAATGTGGTACTGCTCTGCAGGTGGATCTGTTATTTCAGGAGAGACGCCAAAGGAAGGCATGATTAGAGAGTTTAAAGAAGAACTTGGAATTGACATAGATTCTGATGAACTTCGCTTAAAGAGGATCATCATAGATAAAAACACAATTTTTTATATTTATCTGGTACACAAAAATATTTCCCTAGATGATATTACTCTTCAAGCTGAAGAGGTAATGGCTGTTGATATTGCGGATCCAGCAAAGATAAAGAAAATGGTTGAAGACAAAACTTTTATAGGATTGGATTACTACGAAAAATTTTTTGAAGGTATTTTTAAATAATCGTCTCGATTGAGGCGTTTTTTTATAGGAGGACTTATGAAATTATACAATACTTTAACGAGAAAAAAAGAGGATTTTGTGCCAATTAAAGAAGGAGAAGTTGGAATATACAATTGCGGGCCAACAGTATATAACTTTATTCACGTTGGCAATGCTAGACCCCTTGTTGTATTCGATACTTTGAGAAGATATTTTGAGTATAAAGGTTTAAAGGTAAAATTTGTTGTTAATTTTACAGATATTGACGATAAAATTATAAACAGGGCAAATGACGAAGGTGTAACAGTAACTGACATTTCAGAGAGATTTATTAAAGAATTTAAAAAAGATGCAAATGGACTTCACCTTTACGATTATGAAACACTAAATCCAAGGGCGACAGAACATATAAATGAAATTATTGCCTTTATTAAGACTTTAATAGACAAGAAAGCTGCCTATGTATCCAATGGAGATGTTTATTTTGACATAAGCTATGCTAAGGATTATGGCAAGCTTTCAAAGAAAAATATTGAAGATTTAATTTCTGGTCATAGAGTTGACATCAACGACAACAAAAGAAATCCAATGGACTTTGCACTTTGGAAAAACAAAAAAGAGGGGGAACCTTTTTGGAAAGCACCTTGGGGAGAAGGTAGACCTGGTTGGCATATTGAATGTTCAGTAATGGCAAAGGATCTTATCGGCGACAATATTGACATCCACACTGGTGGCGAAGACTTACAATTCCCACACCATGAAAATGAAATTGCACAATCAGAAACTTGCAATGGAGTGCCTTTTGCAAATTATTGGCTACACAATGGAATGATTACAGTTGACAACGAAAAAATGTCTAAATCTAAGGGCAATTTCTTTACAGTAAGAGAAGTTTCAAAAGAATTTGACCTTGAGGTTTTGAGATTTTTCCTTTTGACGACTCAATACCGTTCACCAATTAATTTTTCAAGAGAAGTTATGGAACAAACAAAAAATTCAAGCAAGAGGCTATACAATGCAAAGTATAAACTTGAAGATGCAATAGAAAAATCAAGTGTAGAAAAAATTTCAGCAGAAGAAGAAAAATTATATAAATCCTTTGACAAGCACGTTGAAAAGTTTGAAAATGCCATGGATGATGACCTAAACACAGCTGATGCCATTACTGCAATTTTCGACTTAGTAAAGGATATTAACTTAAATCTTGACGAAAATAATTCTAAGGAAATGCTAGAAAAAACTTTAGAACTTTTAAAGAAACTTACAAGAGTTTTGGGAATTATGGAAGGCGAGAGAGAAGAAATTTCTGAGGACATTGAAAAACTAATTGAAGAAAGAAATGAAGCTAGAAAGAATAAAGATTTTGCCAAATCCGATGAAATTAGAGATAAGTTAAAGAAAATGGGCATTGAAATAGAAGATACGAGAAGTGGAACAACTTGGAAGAGAATTTAAGTTTTTTAGAAGTTAAAAATTATACAGAGGGCGAAGTTCGAGAGCTTAGCCCCCTTGCACTTGCATATATTGGCGATGCTTGTTTTGAACTTTTAGTTAGAAGTGAAATACTCGATGTCCGCAAAAATCCAAAGAAGCTTCACAGAGAAAGTATTAAATTTGTTCGTGCAAAATCACAGAAAGAACTTTTTAAAAATATAGAAGACAAACTTACAGAGGAAGAATTTAAAGTCTTTAAAAGAGGAAGAAATGCTAAATCTCATACAATTCCCAAAAATGCTGACCCAATAGATTATAGGATAGCAACAGGAGTTGAGGCGCTCTTTGGTTATCTCTATCTTTTAAAGAAATACGAAAGAATCAGGGAAATATTTAAGGAGATGACTAAATGAAGGTAAAAATTATTTCACACACAATGGACCCAGATAAAACCATTGCTGCTGCAGCAAAACTCTGCTATTCAAGAGTTGGCGTTGAAGAAATTACAGAAAATTTGACAGAAGAATCTACAGAAAAATTTTTAAATAGGCTTATGTCTTTTTCTCACCTTTCACCACTTGAACACGTTAGCTTTACCTTTGCAATTGAAGGTGTTTCCAGGACACTTACTCATCAACTTGTAAGACACAGAATTGCATCCTATTCACAACAATCACAAAGGTATGTAAAGCTAGATAGTTTTGAATACATTATTCCACCACAAATTGAAAAAAACGAAGAGGCAAAGAAGATTTTCATAGAAGCAATGAAAAGAGACCAAGAAGATTACGATAAATTAGTAGAGATTCTCGTAAATGAAAATGCAAAACCTCTTATAGAAAAGGGAATGGATGAAGAAAAGGCAAAAAAGGCTGTGGAAAAAATGTCTATTGAAGATGCGAGATATGTATTTCCAAATGCTTGTGAAACAAAAATTGTTGTAACTATGAATGTGAGAACACTTCAACACTTCTTTACACTTAGATGTTGTGAAAGAGCTCAATGGGAAATAAGAGAGCTTGCCACAGAAATGTTAAGAGAAGTAAAGAAAGTTGCACCGCTTTTATTTAGAGACGAAGGTCCAGCTTGTGTTACAGGTCCATGCCCAGAAGGCAAAATGACTTGTGGCAAAGCAAGAGAAATTAGAGAGAAGTTTAAGAATTTAAAATGAAATATATTTATGGAAGAGGCCCAGTTATTGAGGCTTTAAAAAATGAAGAAGTAGAAAAAGTTTATATTGGGAAAAATGCCACTGGTTCCATAAAAAAAATTATTGGAATGGCAAGAGATTTAAAAGTGGCCACAGTTACAAGTGATAATGAAAAATTGGAAGAACTTGCTGGCACAAAAAATCACCAAGCAGTTGTGGCTTTAGTAAGTGATTTTGAATTCATTGAACTTGAAGAGCTTATAAATAAACTTAAGGGCAAAGAAAATGCGAAGATTTTCATCTTGGATAAAATTGAAGATCCACACAATTTTGGCGCAATTGCAAGAAGTTCAAACTTTTTTGGAGTAGATGCCATTATTTTTCCAAATAGAAGAGCATCCACAGTTAATGACACTGTTGTAAAAGCATCTGCTGGCGCAATTTACGACATAGATGTTTCAAAAGTTACAAATATTTCTCAAGCGATAGAAAAATTAAAGGATGCAGGATTTTGGATTTACGCAACGGACTTAGAAGGTGAAGACATAAGACAATGCGACTTCTCAGGTAAAGTTGCCATAGTTATAGGAAACGAAGGCAAGGGCGTTTCCAAAAATGTTTTGAAAAATTCTGACAAAATCATCACTATTCCAAACTTTTCTGACTTTGATTCTCTCAACGCATCAGTTGCAGCGGCAATTGTGATGTACGAAATGTTTAGATAATAAAGATGAAAAGGCACATGAACAGGTACAAAAGGGATGTAAATTATCTCTTTGTAGATGGATACAATATTATAAATTCCTGGCAAAATTTAATAAAATTAAAAAATATTTCTCTTGAAGATGCGAGAAATGAATTAATAGACACAATGATTGAATTTTCTCATAGCACAAAGGAACACATAATACTTGTTTTTGATGCTTATTTGGTGAAAAAATCAGGTGGCAAGACTTATCACAGAGATGGGATTGATATTATTTTTACTAAAGAATTTGAGACAGCGGATCACTACATCGAAAGACAGCTTGACGAGATAGGAAAGCTCACTAATGTGCGTGTTGCCACAAGCGACAATGTGGAGCAGCAAATTATTTTGTCTCGAGGTGGCACTAGAATTTCTGCAAGAGAACTTGAAGCTGAAGTTGAAAACTCAAAAAACAAAGTTATTCACGTGGCAAAAAAACTAAAGGAAGAAAAAGTCAGTGCCCTTGACGAAGAAATTATCCATCAGCTAAAAAAAATAAAAATAGATATCTCTAAGAAAAATAAAAATAGCTAGGAGGTTTTAAATGAAATGTAAAAATTGTGGAAAAGAAAATTCAGAAGACGCCTCATTTTGCATGGAATGTGGTCATGATTTGAGAGAAGATTTAGATTTTTCCAGAACTCAAAAAGTAGAGAGGGATTTTGACTATGATTACGAGGATGAAGAAAAAATTGTAAAAAATAATTCCTTTAATGACAATTCCATGGGCTTAAAACAAAAGGGAATTATTTTTGCCTTTGTGGTAATTGGGCTTATTGTTTTTTCTCTTTTATTTAATTTTGGATTTGGAAAACATAAATTTAAGCAATTAGAAAATTCGGCAAAGGCGAATTTAGAAGCAAAAAATTATAAAGAGGCAAGAGAAAAATATAGCCAACTTTATGAAAAGTCCTCAGATAAAAAATATTTAGATGAAATAAATAAAATAGACAAGAGCATGGAATCCAAAGATTTAATAAATAAAGCCAATCAAAAATTTGAAGGAAGGGACTACGAAGCTTCACTTGCTTTTTTAAAGGATTTTGAAAGTGATGACGAAGATTTAAAGTCAAAGAGAGATGCCCTTGTTGAAAAGAATTATTCTGCAATTAGATCTGAAATTGCACAATTAGTGGGAAATAATAATTTTAGCAGTGCAATTAATAGATTAAATTCTTACATTGCAGTTGACCCTGAAAATGGCGAATTTAAAAAAATGCTTGAAGATGTAAATTCACAAAAGGAAAATAGCGACAAAAAAGATGAAGAAAGTAGTGAAACTTTAAAGGAAAAGGCTAGAGCTGATGAATTAGAAGCGCAAATTGCAAGATTGAAAAGAGTGGAAGCATCAAGCTTAATCGACACTTACCAATTTGTAACTGCGGGAAAAGCCAATGTAAGAAGTGGACCGGGATTTGATTATGGAATTGAATTTACTCTTTATAAGGGCGACTCTGTTTACGTATACGACACTAGGAGAGCCAATGGAAGAACTTGGTGCAATATTGGAAATGGATGGATTAGTTATAGAACATTAAATGGCGAAATAAAATAAAATTTTAAGACAGCTTACTTTGATATTATCAAGGGCTGTCTTTTTTATACTCTTGAAATTAAAAGTTAAGACTTTTTATTGGTGAAAAATTTTAGAAATTTTAAATTAATTAAAAAATGATGAATGAAAATTAGACTCAAAATTTAAAGAATGAAAATTTAAAAAATGTCGATGTTAAGAACAAAATTAAAAGGATGAAAGCTAAAAATCATTAATTAATATAAAACCAAAAATAAGAAATTAAATAAACTAATCTTAATATAATTAAAATAAAAAAATAATTAAATTGATTTAATTTTTCAATTTGCTATGGTATAATTAATACAGAAATTGATAATCAAATTCAAATATTGAAAAGTATTTATAAAAGCAGGTAGGTGTTAAGATGCTTAGTTTAATAATGGCGCCTCTAAATGTAAACTTTAAGGTTTTTAAAGTTAAAAGTTTAAAAAATAGTGACGTTACTGAATCGCACCTTGCGAATCTTGGATTTGTTAGAGGGGCGATAATTAAAGTTATAAGCGAGAACGATGGCAATTTAATTGTTTCTATTAAAGATGCAAGGGTTGCAATTGGAAAAGACATTGCGAAAAAGATTTTGGTAGAGGAGATGTAGGATTGCAAACATTAAAAGATGCAGTTGTTGGTAGATACTATACTGTAAAAAAAATAAATGGCTCTGGTCCTTTAAAAAGAAGAATAATGGACATGGGCATTACAAAAAATTCGAAAATCTACATAAGGAAGGTGGCGCCTCTTGGTGACCCAGTTCAAATTAATATTAGAAATTATGAACTTAGCATAAGGCGTGCAGATGCTGAGTTAATTTCAATTGAAGAGATAGAAAAGGAGGAGATTTAATTGGCTATAACTATTGCACTTGCTGGAAACCCCAATAGTGGGAAGTCCACTTTATTTAACAGTTTAACTGGTTCAAATCAATACGTTGGTAACTGGCCTGGAGTAACTGTTGAAAAAAAGACTGGTAAGTATAAAAAAGATAAGGATGTACACTTTACAGATTTGCCAGGGATTTATTCTCTTTCTCCTTACACTTTGGAAGAAGTTGTATCAAGAGATTACCTTATAAATGAAAGACCTGATGTAATAATTGACGTTGTTGACGGTACAAATATTGAAAGGAACTTATTTTTATCTACACAACTTGTAGAACTTGGTATTCCAGTTGTAATTGCACTTAACATGATGGATGTTGTTAGAAAAAATAATGACTTCATTGACATTAAGTTGCTAGAGAAAAATTTTGGATGTAAAATTGTTGAGATTTCTGCACTAAAGAATGAAAATATTGATAAATTAATTGATACAGCAAAGAAAGCTGTTAACACAAACACAAATTGTTGTTATGAATTTAACGATGAAATAGAAAAATATATTACAGAAATTGAAAACTTTAGCGTCATAAAAGATAATCCTGCAAAGCGTTGGCTAGCAGTTAAATTTTTTGAACAAGATGAAAAAATACTAGAAGAATTTCCTCTCTATGGAAAGGAAATTAGAAGGTTAAATGAAATTATAGAAGAAGCTGAAGAAAAATACGACGACGATGGCGAAGGCATAATCACAGATGAAAGATATAATTTTGTATCAGAAGTTACAAAAGATTCTGTTAAAAAAGGTAGAAAGGGAATGACTACTTCTGACAAAATCGACAGAATTGTTACAAATAGATTTTTGGCAATTCCAATTTTCGTTGGAGTAATTACCCTAGTTTATATCTTGGCAATAAATTATGTTGGAGGACCAGTTACTGATTGGGTTAATGATAACTTCTTTGGAGAAATCATTGGCGAAAACTTTAGGGGATTTTTAGAAAATGCTGGCACATCACCTATATTGACTTCATTATTAGTCGATGGAATCATAGGAGGAGTTGGAGCAGTATTAGGATTTTTACCAGTAATCGCTGTACTATTTTTATTTATAGCAATCTTAGAAGACATTGGTTACATGGCAAGAATTGCCTTTATACTAGATAGAATTTTTAGAAAATTTGGCTTATCTGGTAAGTCCTTCATTCCAATCCTAATGGGAACTGGTTGTTCAGTACCTGCAATTATGGGAACGAGAACTATTGAGTCAGACAATGACAGAAGAATGACTATTATGACAACATCCTTTATGCCATGTGGTGCAAAGCTAGACGTAATTGCAATGTTTGCAGGATTTTTAGGTGGCACTTGGTGGTATGCACCTCTATGGTACTTTGGTGGAATTTTGGCTGTAATAATATCAGGAATAATTTTAAAGAAGACAAAATATTTTTCAGGAGATCCTGCTCCTTTCGTAATGGAACTTCCTGAATATCATATGCCAAGTGCACACAATGTATTTAAAGCAACTTGGCATAGATGTAAAGCTTTCGTTGTAAAAGCTGGAACAATAATACTTCTTGCGACAGTTGTAATTTGGATACTAAAAAGTATATCAGTTACAGGGGAATTTGTGGACTTTGAATCAGATGGAGGGGACTCAATTCTTGCAGCAATAGGTAAAGCTATTGCACCAGTATTTGCACCACTTGGGTTTGGAAACTGGATTGCAAGTGTTGCCACAATTTTAGGACTTGTCGCAAAAGAAGTTGTGGTTGGAACTTATGGAGTTTTAGCAGGAATTGGAGAAGTTGGAGCAGATGATAGCAATATGATATCACTTGTAGCTTCACAATTTACTGTTGCATCAGCTTTTGCCTTTGTATTCTTCAATCAACTTACAGTTCCTTGCTTTGCAGCAATGGGAGCAATAAAAGAAGAAATGGGCGATAAAAAGTGGTTTGGACTTGCCATAGGTTATCAAATTGTATTTTCCTACACAGTTGCTTTTATGATTTATCAATTTGGAAGATTATTAGAAGGCGGATCTTTTAATATAATGACTGGAATTGCAATACTTGTGTTATTAGTATATGTATATCTTTTATTTAGAAAAGATAGATCAAAAATACAAGATGAAGAGATTAAAAAGAAAAAAGACAAGGTGGTAAAGTATGAATCCAATTAATATTATAGTTGCCCTTGTAATAATTTTAGCAATTGCCTTTGCGGCAAAAAGGGTAATAAGTAAAAAAGGTGGATGCGATTGTGGATGTGATTCATGCCACAGTTCATGTGCCATAGATGAAAGGAAAAAATAAATTTTGAGAACACCTCTTAGGAGGTGTTCTTTTTTTGTCGATTTTTCTTAATTAAAAGCTACCATTATATAAATTTTATAAATTTTTTAAATTTATAAATAATAAAAGCTGGGATTAATGGAGTTTTAATGTTTCACTTTAATAAAAATTTATATTTTTATAAATTCATTATTACAAATTATAAAGCAAAAAAGATTGAATATAAATTCTATTTTAGTAGAAAATCTTTCTTTCAAATCATTGGAAAAGATTTATAAATAATATTTCTCACTATATAAAATTTTCATTCATTATATGAAATGTGAAACTTTAGTGAAATTTTCAAATCTAGTGCAAATCCCTTGAATTAGAATTTCAAAGTAATATAATGAGAAATGCACAAGGAAATAAAAAGAGTGGTGATATTTTTGAAAGAAAGCATAGATAGTATTTTAGCAATAGATAAAAAAACTAGAGAGCTCGTCGATAATACTGAAAAAGAAATTGAAAGTATTAAAAAAGAATTGAGAGAAAAGTTGACTGATATTGAAAATGAATCAATAGAAAAGTCAAAGGCTATTGGAAAAGAAAAAAGTGATGAAATTTTAGCTGGTTTTGAAAAAAAAGCTGAAGATTTGAAAAAAGAAAATGAAAAGAATTTAAAAGAAATTGAAGAATTTTACAATGAAAATTCTGACAAAATCATTCAAAATGCCTTTGACATAGTGATTGGAAGTAAATCAAATGTTTGACGGTTTAAAGGCTTTAAATGCTAAAATTTCAAAAATGTATTCAGAGTTTTTAGATTATGAAGATTTTGAAAAGATGGCAGAAGGGGACAATGTTAGATTCTGTCTTTCATATTTAAAAGAAAAGAAATTTCCTAATATAGACTCTTTTTCAGATATTTATGAAATTGAAGTCTTTTTGGAAGAGTACAGAAGAAGTGAAATTGCAAAACTTCGTGGATTTTTGCCGCTGAGATATGCAGATTTTTTGAAGGCCTACTTGGAGAGAATAAATATTGAAAAGATCGTCAAGATTTTGAGGTCTTTGAGGATGAATAAAGAACCAAAGGTTGATAAACTTGTCATTTTAGGTAAAAAAATCAACTTTAAAGAGGAAACCTTTGAATCTTTTATAGACAATTTAAAGGACACATATTATTATGAGTATCTAAAAAACTATAAGTCATATAAGGACGAAGATGCTCTTTTTTCTATTGAGATGAATTTAGAAAAATTTTATTACAGAAATTTAACTGAGACAACAAAATCTTTTTCCAAAGAGGATGTAGAAGAGTTTAAAAAAATTTTTGGCGTAAAAATTGATTTGCTCAATATTATTTGGATTTATAGAGCAAAGAAATATTATAATATTTCGCCTGAAGAAATTTTCAACTTCACTATTTTTGGTGGAAATTATAATTCAGAAAAACTTCTTAAACTTTCTTATTTAGATGAAAGGGAATTTGAAGAAGAAATAAGAAATTCAAAATATGGAGCCCTTTTTGCACAGGGAAGAGTTATTGTTACTGGTAGAACTGCTAAAAAGATTATGTATTCTATTGTAAGGAAAAATTTTAGAAGGACCGATGGTATAGGTAAGTTCATGAGTTTTTTGGTTCTTTTAGATTATGAAATTGCCAATATCGAAAGAATTCTTGAAGGCACTAGATTTGGTCTTAATAAAAAGGAAAAGTTAAAATACATGATTGTTGATAGAGAGGGAAGTGAAGAAATTGGCCGTTGAAAAAATGAAGGTCGCTAATATCATTGGCAATATTAGTGATATGGATTCAGTTGTCCTAGACATTTTGAATTTAAAATGTATGCAATTTATGTCCACTGAAGCGAATATAGCAGAAAATAAATTCACCTTTAGTTTGGACAATGAAGAAAACTTAGAGAGAAATCTTGAACTTAATTATATTTCTCCTATTGAAGAAGATCAATCCCATAAATCCACAGCTAAGAAAGCCACTGAAATTATGGATTTCTTAGGCTTTGACAAGATTGATGAGTCTTACTTTGAAAAGGTAAATGTAAAGGAAGACATAGATTCTTTCGTAAAAAACATCAGTGATAAAATCAATGAGTACGAAAAGACTAAGGAAAATTTAAAAATACTTGATACTTTAAAAGAGAATTATGAATTATTTAAAAATGTTGATATTGACTTAAAAGACATTGCAGATTTAAAATATTTCAACTCTAGATTTGGTTTCTTGGACAAAGATGCTAGACAAAGATTAAAGAAAAACTATGGCAATATCCTTGCCATGATTTATCACACAGGTACTGTGGATAATCGTGAACTTTTCCTTGTAATCTATCCAAGGGAAGCTGAAAAAGATGTCGATAGACTGCTAAATAGCTTAAACTTTACAGAAGTGGAACTTCTTGGTGAAAATGTAGAGGGTACTGCAAACTTAATTTATAAGAACCTTGAAGAAGAAGAGGAAAATGTAAAGAGAAAGATTTTTGAAATAGAAGAGTATAAGAAAAATCTTTTGGAAAGTAGAAATGAGGAGTTAAAGACTACCCTCGCTCACATGCTTAGCTATGAAGGAATTGAAAAAGCTAAGAGATACATGCTTAAATCAAACAAGTACTTCTATCTTTCAGGCTGGATTGGTGACTCTGATAAGAGCAAATTAGAAAAAAAATTATCCAAATATAGGGACATTGATATTAAGTATTTCGACCCAAAAAGCGAAAACATGAAGACACCGACAAAGTTAAAAAATGCAAATTTTTTCAAGCCCTTTGAGCTATTAATAAATATGTACGGAACGCCGAATTATGGCGAATTTGATCCAACTGTAATTTTTGGAATTACCTACATGATTCTTTTTGGAGCAATGTTTGGCGACTTGGGTCAAGGGGCTGTATTTGCAATTGCCGGACTAATATTAAGAAAGAAGAACAAGGATTTTGGCGGACTTCTTCTTAGAATGGGTGCATCCTCAATGTTTTTTGGTTTGATGTATGGATCAGTTTTTGGAAGTGAAGAAATCATTCAGGCAATGTGGTTTAGACCCTTTGAGAATATAAACGACACTCTTGTAATTGCAATATATTTTGGCATTATTCTACTTGCCATAGCTTATGGTATAGGTATTTACAATAGATTAAAAAGTGGAAAACCTGATGAAGCCTTTTTCTCTAAAGAAGGTTTTTTGGGAGTTCTAATTTTTGTAGCGATGATTAATATTGGAATGAATGTAATGGGAGCAAAATCTCTTATTCCTATGAATATTTCTTTAGGAATATTAGTTATAAGTCTAATAATTATGCTACTGAAAAGACCTATTCTCAAAATTTTATTTAATAAAGAAGGAGAGGGTTCTGCCTCAGATTATTATATTGAGTCTTCCTTTGGACTACTTGAGGCTTTATTATCTACTATGAGTTCAATTATTTCCTTTATAAGAGTTGGTGCCTTTGCAATAAACCATGTTGGTTTGTTCTTGGCATTTAAAACCCTTGGAGAAATGGTTGGTTCAAGTGGAGGAAATATTGCAGTTTTAATTTTTGGCAATATTTTGATTTTAGGACTTGAAGGTCTAATTGTATTTATTCAATCTCTAAGACTTGAGTATTATGAAATGTTTAGTAAGTATTATAGTGGTGACGGCGTACTTTTTGAAGCCGATAGAATTTATTAAAGAGGAGTTTAAAGATGGAAAAAATTATTATTTTAGCAGTTTTGACAGTTTTTTCAATGGTAGTTTCAGGTTTTTATTTTATTTACAAGGGAACAGATGCAAATAAAAAGTTTGCACGCGCCTTTATGAAATTAAACCTATTTGTTTTTGCACCAATTTTTGTGTTTGGATTAATATCTCTTGTACCACAAATGGCATCTGCAGCAACTGCTTCAACAGGCGGTAATGGACTCGGATTTTTAGCAGCAGGTCTTTCAACTGGACTTGCATCACTTGGTGCTGGTGTTGCTGTATCAAATGTAGGTTCTGCAGCAATTGGAGCTGTATCAGAAGATCCTAATATTCTTGGTAAATCAATGATCTACCTAGGACTTGCAGAAGGTATTGCTATTTATGGTCTTATCATTTCAATTATGATTCTTGGAAGACTATAATGAGATCAATTCTTTTAACATCAAATGAAGATATTATTAACGGCCTTCGCCTTGCAGGTGTAAGGTCTGTTAAATGTAATGACAGACCTGAACTATTAAAAAATTTTAAAACATATACAAAGACTGAAGATATAGGAATAATTATTTTGACATACTCTTCTTTCAAAGAAATTAAGGAAGAAGTCTTGGAATTTAAACTTACTGGGAAACTTCCCCTAGTGGTAACTATTCCTGATCTAGACGGAAAAATGGAAGATGATTTTATTTTAAAATATGTCAGAGAAGCTGTCGGTGTGAAAGCTGTAGGTGATTAAATGATTTTACTTGAAAACAAAATTGCCATATTCAACAAAATTGTTTTTTTAAAGCAAAAGGAAGAGTGTGAAAAGAGAATTCGAGAAGAAAAAGAAAAGGCTGAAAAGATTTTAGCTGAAAAAATTGAATCTCTAAAAAAAGATGAAGAAGCTTTTATAGATAGAAGAGTAACTCTTGCAAATAGAAGAGGATATGAACTCATTGCCTCTGTTGAAGAGCAAAAGAGAGTTTTATTCTTAGAAGAAGATGAAAAACTATTAAAGGAACTCCTTGAAACACTTTCACAAAAACTTTTAGAATTTACAAAAACAGAAGAATATGTGAATATAGAAGCTGAAAATTTTAAAAATATTTTAGAAGAAATAGATGAAAAAAGCATTTATCTCTATGTAAAAAACAATGAAAATGAAAAACTCATTGAAAAATTTAAAGAAATTGCAAAGGAAAAGGGCGTTGAACTAAAAATCGACGAGCTTTTCGAATATCATATTGGCGGATTTATAATTTCTGATATAGAACAAACTTATAATATAAATTTGTCTTTAAAAAATAAATTAGAAGACATGAGATATGAAATCGGCTCAATGTTACACGAAAAATTAAAAGAAAGAGGTGAAGTCATTGGAAAAGGCAATAATTAAATCAGTTGACGGACCCGTAGTAATTGGAAGGAACATGGCTGATTATAAAATCAGAGAAATGGTTCTTGTTGGCGAAAAAAAATTAATTGGCGAAGTTATTTCAATTGATGGCGACCTTGGCACAGTTCAAGTTTACGAAGAAACTGAAGGACTAAAAAGAGATGAAGACATTATTTCCACTGGTGCGCCTCTTTCAGTAAAACTTGGACCTGGAATGATTAGAGGTATCTTCGATGGTATTGAAAGACCACTTGAAGTTATAAAAAAAGAACACGGATCCTTTATGCCAGAAGGCATTGGACTTATTTCCCTTGATGAAGAAAAACTTTGGGACGTAACCTTTAAAGTTTCACTACACGACAAAGTTCATCAAGGACAAATTTTTGCGGAAGTTCCAGAAACTGATATCATAACTCACAAAGTTATGATTCCACCGGGAATAAATGGAGAAGTTGTAGAAATTCTCGAAAATGGTAAGTACAATATTGAAACAGTTTTATTGAAGGTAAAGGATGAATTAGGAAAGATTAATGAAGTTAAGATGTACCAAAACTGGCCTGTTAGAATTCCTAGACCTGTTAAGGAAAGACTTCCAATTGATAAATTACTTGTAACTGGACAAAGAGTCTTTGACGTATTTTTCCCAATTGCCAAGGGAGGTACAACTGCAATTCCAGGAGGATTTGGTACTGGAAAAACTATGACGCAACACCAAATTGCAAAATATTGCGATGCCGATATCATCATATACATTGGATGTGGTGAAAGAGGTAACGAAATGACAGAAGTTTTGGAAGATTTTCCAAAGCTAATTGACCCAAACACTGGCAAGGCTCTTATGGATAGGACAATTCTTATTGCCAACACATCTAATATGCCAGTTGCAGCTCGTGAAGCGTCAATTTACACAGGCGTAACTATGGCTGAATACTTTAGAGATATGGGATACCACGTTGCATTAATGGGCGACTCAACATCTCGTTGGGCAGAAGCACTTCGTGAAATTTCCGGTCGTCTTGAAGAAATGCCAGCAGAAGAAGGTTACCCTGCTTACCTTCCATCAAGAATTGCAGGTTTCTACGAAAGAGCAGGTTATGTAAAGACTTTATCAGGCAACGAAGGTTCTGTAACTCTTATTGGTGCAGTTTCACCAGCTGGAGGAGATTTCTCTGAACCAGTTACAGAAAATACAAAGAGATTTGTAAATGTATTTTTGGCATTAGATAAAGAACTTGCCTATTCAAGACACTATCCTGCAATCAATTGGATGAATTCCTATTCAGGTTATATCCCACTACTAAAAAATTACTACGACATGAGACTTGATGGAGATTTGCCAGATCTTAGAATAAAATATTTAGATTTACTTCACAAAGAAGCAAAGTTAAATGAAATTGTAATGCTAGTTGGGGAAGATGTGCTTCCAGACGAAGAAAGGCTCGTACTTGAAATTTGTCGTGTTGTAAAAGTTGGATTTTTACAACAAAACGCCTTTAATCCAATTGACACCTTTGTGCCACTTGAAAAACAATTTGAAATGTTAAAGACAATAGATAACCTTTACGAAAGAGGCAAGGAAGCTTTAAAACTAAAAATTCCAATTTCAGTAATAAAAAACGATGCTATTTACGGAAAAGTAATTAACATGAAATACGATATAGAAAATGAAGATTTAAAGAAATTTGTAAGCTTAAACAATGAAATTAACGATTTTTATTTAGAGCTTAGCGCAACTTATGGTGATGTAGAATGAAAAAAGAATATTTAACACTTGATAAAATTGAAGGATCATTGCTAGAACTTTCAAATCTTCACAGAGTTAGTTATGGTGAAGTTGTAAGAATAATGTCAAAAGATGGCAAAAGTTCAGAAATTGGTCAAGTTATAAAAATTGACGACGACAAGGCAATTGTACAAGTTTTTGGTAATAACTTAGGTGTTTCGACAAAAAATACTAAGGTAGAATTTTCTGCACATCCCTTTGAAATTCCACTTTCAGAAGAAATATTAGGAAGAGTATTTAATGGAACGGCAAAGCCTATTGACAAGGGTGGTGCAATTTATTCCAAGGACGTATATAACATAAATGGTAGACCAATTAACCCATCAGCTAGAGAATATCCAAGGAACTTTATCCAAACAGGTATATCTTCAATTGATGCGCTAATGACCCTCATTAGAGGTCAAAAGTTGCCAATATTTTCTGGTTCAGGACTTCCACACAACGAAGTCGCTGCTCAAATAGTTAGACAAGCAAAAATTGTCGACGAAGGCGGAGAAAATAACTTTGCCATTGTCTTTGCAGCAATTGGCGTAAAGCATGACGAAGCCGATTTCTTTAGAGAAAGTTTTAAAAACTCTGGAGTAATTGACAAGGTAGTAATGTATATAAATTATGCAGATGATCCAATTATGGAAAGGCTAATTGCACCAAAATGTGCTCTTACAGCTGCCGAATATTTAGCTTTTGAAAAGAATATGCAAGTTCTTGTAATAATGACTGACATCACATCCTATGCAGAAGCATTGAGAGAAGTTTCATCATCAAGAGAAGAAGTGCCTTCAAGAAAGGGATATCCAGGACACTTGTATTCTGACCTTGCTGCACTTTATGAAAGAGCAGGTATGATTAAGGACTCCAAGGGTTCTGTAACACTTATACCAATTTTAACAATGCCAAATGACGATATTACACATCCAATTCCTGACCTTACAGGTTACATCACAGAAGGTCAAATTGTAGTAAGCCGTGATTTGTTCTCAAAGGGAGTTTATCCACCAATAGATGTACTTCCATCACTTTCAAGACTTATGAAGGATGGCATTGGCGAAGGCTACACGAGAGAAGACCATCCAGATTTATCTTCACAACTTTTTGCATCTTATTCAAAGGTACAAGAAACTAGAGCTCTTGCACAAATCATTGGCGAAGATGACATTTCCGATGACGAAAAATTAGTTTTAAAATTTGGAGATGAATTTGAAAAGAGATTTTTGACACAAGATCAAAATGAAAATAGAGATATAGAAGAAACACTAAATTTAGGTTGGGAATTATTAAAGATCCTTCCACCTGAAATGATTGATAGAATTGATCCTAAGTTAAAAGAAAAATATTTAGGTGATAAGAATGGCAATTAAAGTTACTCCAACTAAGGCAAATTTAATTGCATCTAAAAATGCACTTGTCCTCGCAGAAAAGGGCTACGACCTTCTAGACAAAAAAAGAACTGTCCTAATTAAAGAAATGATGGACTTAAATAAAAATGCAAAGAAGCTTCAATCTGAGATAGAAGAAAAATTTGCAGATTCTTATTCTGAACTTGTCATGGCAACTATTTCCATGGGTGCACTTTCATTGAAAGACATGGGAGAATCTGCTCCCTTGGAAAAGGAATACGAAGTAATCTCTCGTTCAGTCATGGGACTTGAACTTCCAAAAATAAAATATGAAAAGAAAGTAGTTAAGGCAGATTATTCCATTCATCAATCTAATGCAGCCTTTGACAGGGCTAAGATAAATATTTCAGAAATTCTGCCAGTTATTTATGAACTTGCAGAAATAGAAACATCAGTCTTTAGACTTGCAAATGAAATAAAAAAGACTGCCAAGAGGGCAAATGCCCTTGATAAAATTCAAATACCTAAGTACAATCATATTATCAAAGAAATTGAAGATACTTTGGCAGAAAAGGAAAGAGAAGATTTCTTTAGACTAAAAAAAGTAAAGAATAAAAAGAATAGAAAAAATAAAGAAGAAGTAAAATAAAGAAAACTCCTAGAGCTTAAAACTTTAGGAGTTTTTGTTTGCAAAAATTTTTGAGTTCAATAAAATATTTGCTTGCTATACTATTTTTAATCAATACCAATTAAAAGTGCAATTATTTGTGGTAAAAATACCAGAAAAATTGTTGCAGTTGGTTGAGTTGCAGCATAGAAAGAAGATACTCTGTCATCTTCTGTAACTGTTAAAAGAGCCCCTAGAGATGGAGCACTTGTCATAGCTCCAGTAGTTGCTCCCAATGCTCCAAACAAAGGAAGTTTAAATACTTTGTATGAAAGTAAAAAGGACACGATTGTAGTAATAAGAGTCATAAGAACTCCCACAAAGAATAATTTTATGCCATACTGACTTACAACTTCAACAAATCCAGATCCAGCTTTTAAACCGGAAGGTAGAAGGAAAAAGGCAAGTCCTAAATCACGAATAGCAGATAAGATACCCTTATCAGCACGAAGATTTATTCTGCCAATATTTCCAATATGTCCTAAAATAAGACCACCTATTAAAGAACCTCCGCCACTTCCAAGAGAAATTTTAGCAGAGCCAGCTTTAATTTTAATCATTCCAATTAAAATACCAAGAAATGCTGCAATTGCAATTGAGAAAAGTCCACTTTTTTCAATTGTGATGAGTTTAGAAACATCGACGATTTTCCTATTGGAAGATTTAGAACTATGAATTTCAAGTTTTGCATTTTCAACTTCTCTATCTGCACCTAAAATTTTAGGAACAATTTGAACGAAAAGTACAACGCCAACAACACCAAAAACATAAGCAATACCATAACCAACGCCTGGTAAAATAGAATCTGTCAATTCATTTACTGTCCCCAACATAGAAGTTGAAGTAAGAGCTCCTGTTGCTAATCCAAGGGAAAGAGAAATAGGGAGTTTAAATATCTTAACAGCAGCTATAACAGTAAGTCCTCCTACTACTGCAGCTATAAATGATATTAAAAGAAAAGACACTCCATTTTTCTTAATATTTTCTACAAAATCGGGACCAGCCATAAGACCAATAGGCGTTAAAAATAAAACAAGACCAATTTTAGATAAAAAAGCAGGTACTTCAAATCCAAAATGTCCAAAGAATAATGCGACAATCAAAATCGCTGAGGCTCCAAATTTAATTCCAAAAAAATTAATTCGGCCAATTAGATAACCCAACGACATGATTAAAAAAATTGTAAATAATTCCATAACTGTACCTCCTATATAAAAGTTAATTATATATTATCATAAAGGTATTATATAAGTAAAGAATAACAATTTATTATACTATAAGATTGTTAATATTAAATGAAAATTAAGAATATATAATAAAAAATGTTTAAAAGTAAATTTTTTTTAAATATCTATTGCATTTTTATAAAAAGGCGTATATAATAACTATTGTATTAAGGGGTTGATACAACGGTACAAAAATTATTTTAATATTATGCAGTTTAAGATTTATCTTTGATTTAAGTAAACTAAAAATTATAAGATTAAAAATAAGAATTTTAATGTAGTCAAGACTAAAGTAAAATCAATAACTCTACATATAAGGAGGGTTTTATGGAATTTGATAACAATAGACCTATTTATCTACAACTTCTCGAAGACTTTAAATTAAAAATTTCAAGTGGTCAGTGGAAAAGTGGAGAAAAGATGGACACTGTAAGGAATTTAGCAAAAACTTATGGCGTAAATCCCAATACAGTGCAAAGAGCACTTCAAGACCTAGAAAGAGAAGGACTAGCAAAATCAAATAGGACTACGGGAAGATTTATAACTGACGACGAGAGTTTGATAGAAGAAATTGCAAGGGGAGCTTTTTATAGATCCTGCGACGACTTAATTGAAGTTGCCGAAGAACTCAACTTGACAAAGGAAAAATCACTTACACTTTTAGATGAATATTGGAGGGAGTCATGAGCAAATTAGAAATAAAAAATTTAACTATGAACTACAAAAGCAAAGTCCTTGACGACTTGAACTTGGAGTTAGATAAGGGGCAAATAGTTGGACTAGTTGGTCCAAATGGTACTGGAAAATCTACATTACTTAGAATACTTGCAGGACTAGAAAAAACTTATAAGGGAAGTATATTAATAGACGGAGAAGAAATATCCTATAAAACTGCAGACATCTTGTCTTACCAACCGGACAAATTTGCATTAAGCGATAAACTTTCAGTAAAAGAGGTTGTAAATACTTACAAATTGTTCTTCAAAGATTTTGACGAAGATAAGTTTTATAAAATTTACGAAGAATTTAAGTTGCCAAATAAGTCAAAGGTAAAGGAAATGAGCAAGGGAATGAGAGAGAAAATGCAAATTGCCCTTAGCCTTTCAAGAGATGCAGAAATATTTCTCTTGGACGAGCCAATTTCTGGCGTCGATCCATCAGCTAGAAAGATGATAATCCAAACTATACTAAATAATTTTAAAGAAGACAGTTTAATAATTGTGTCAACTCATTTAATAAATCAAATTGAGCCACTTCTTGATAGAGTGCTATTTTTATCCGAAGGCAAAATTATGATAAATAAAAAAGTTGACGAGATAAGAAGTGAAAAAAATATGAGCATAGAAGATTACTTTACGGAGGTATTTTAATGGGAAAATTATTAGGACATCAAATAAAAAATCATTTTAAAAACTACTGGTTCATACCAGTTTTACCCCTTGCACTTATAGTGTTTGGATTACTATTTAGTAGTGTTAATTACAATTTAGCAGTGCGTTCACTTATTATTGGCATTACGGCCTTGTCCTTTGGATATTTTGCAGCAGCAGTAACAGTAATAGTTGGCGACTACAATATGTTTTTTGGAGACAGTGCATTATTTTATGAATCAATACCTATTAGTCCTTCAGCAAAGACATTTTCGAGATTTATATATTACTTTGTGATGTTTGCAATTTATACCTTGTATCTTGGAGCAATTTTTGTATTCTTAACATTAGCTGGTACAGAAGTATCGACAATTTCGTGGAGTGAAATATCAAGTGTAATAAATGAAATTGGAACAAAAAATTTATTAATAGCAGCAGGCATAGCAATAATATTCCTATTTAATTGCATTGCGAGAATAGTATTTTCAATAAGTCTTGGAGGTTGCAAGAAACTAAGAAGATTTGGATTTGGCGGTCCAGTTATAGTATTTATAATTCTAGGAATATTAGAAGGATTTGCAACTAAATTGTTAGATACCTTTGATTTCTTCACAAAAATGGAATTATTTATGAACAATGGAGATGTATTTGTTAATTTTAAGGGCATAGGATTTTTAGCACTATTAGCAGTAGAAACTATATTATTTCTCTTTGGAGTGTATTATTTTCACAAAAAAAGAATTTCAGTAAGTTAATAATAATTTTTTAAAGTTCATGGGATTTTCTCGTGAGCTTTTTTTAGTACGATGAGTATATTTCAATGCTGGGGTGCAAATCCCTAAGGTGCATTTGCCGACGAATCCATAGCGATTTGCAAGTTTTACAAGGCGACATCTAAGAAAGAAGAAGTGTATTTATTATGTTGTGAGATGGATATTAAATTAGTCCTACTCGATTTATAAAAAATTAAATATATCTATTTCTAAAATTTTAAATAAGAAATGCAAAAAAAGCAATGTTAACATATTAAAAAAAGCTAACAAGAAAAAGGGGATGTTACCTTGTACTTTTAATATTTGACGAAGTTGCAACTGGTTTTGGAAGAACTGGAAACAGATTTGTAGCAGATTTAGTATTGCCAGATATAATAGTTTTAGGCAAGGCCTTAACTGGCGGATATATTGGCCATGCCGCAACAGTTGCAAACAAAAAAGTTTTCCATGCTTTTTATGACGATGATCCAACTCACGCTCTTATGCACGGTCCTACTTTTATGGGAAATCCTCTTGCCTGTGCTGTTTCACTTCGTGCAATAGAAATTTTTGAAGAAGAAAAATTTATGGACAAGATTAAGAGAATAGAAGAAATTGAAAGAGAAGAAATGGAAGGCTTTACTCATAAAAAAATAGAAGATGTAAGAGTAATGGGTGGCTGTGTATGTATTGAAGTTAAAGACGGAAAGGACATTGAAGGTTTCCAAGAATTTGCCTATGAAAGAGGAGTTTTTGCGAGACCCTTTATAAAGTATATTTACTCCATGGTTCCCTATGTAATTAATGAAGAAGAACTTAGAAAAGTTATGAGGACTATGAAAGAATGGTTTGAAAATAAATAAAATTTTTTAAAATATAAACTCATAAAAAGGCTAAAAGCATGATGAACTAAAATAAAATTGCCATAAAGGCTTTTCACAATAAAAAAATTCATATAGAATTAAATATAATATAAAGGGATAAAACTGAAAGGAATTTAATGATTATTATGATTAAGGCAATTTTATTTGATAAAGATGGGACGCTACTTAAATTTTCTGAAATTTGGGTGGATTCAATTTTAGAATTTTTAAAGGGAAAAAATTTAAGCGAAGATTCAAAGAAAAAACTTTTTAAAAAGATTGGCATAGTGGAAAATAATGAAGTAGAAGAAAACTCTATTCTTTCATCCGAAACTATAAAGGATTTGGCGATTATTTTTTCGGAATACATGGAGGAAAGTGAAGAGGAAATCTACAAAGACATTGATAATTTTCTACTGGAATTTTTAAAAAAGAATAAAGAGGAAATAAAAGAAACCTGCGACCTAAAAAGTTTATTTGCTGACTTAAAAGGCAGGGGGATTCTTATTGGACTTTTCACTTCTGATAATTATAGGCAGGCGAAATTTTCTATGGAGTATTTGGAACTTGATAAATTTATTGATTTTTATGCTGCAGCAGATTTATATAAAAAGAAACCAAGTACAGAAAGCCTAGAAATTTTTAAGGAGAAGTATTCTCTTAAAGACGATGAAATAATTGTTGTTGGAGATTCAAAGGTGGATATGATTTTTGGAAGGGACACCATAAAATTAGGCGTACTATGTGGCACTGGTTCCAGAGAGATGTTAGAAAAATATACTGCTAATATTTCAGAGGACCCAAGAGGAGTTTTAAAATTTTTATAGAGTAAAATAAAAATCAAAATTAAAATTAAAAATTGATAAAAAAATAAGGGCTTCAAGAGCCCTTTTAAAATACAAATTATTATTCAGCTTTTTCTTCAGTTTCAGCAACAGTAGGAACTTCTACAGAAACTTCTTCTCCTTCTTCAGGTTCTTTTTCTTCTGTTGGTTCAACAAGAGTTGCAACAGTTTCTTCAGCGTCGATGTCGATTTTAATATTTTCATCGCCATATATGTCAAGGTCAGCAACAGTTTTAACATCGCCAATTTGCATTTCAACAACATTTACAACAGCTTCAGAAGGAAGGTATTTTGGAAGACAAGTTACTTGTACTTCGTTTAATACTTGGATTAATGAAGATGGTTGAACTTTAACTTCATCTCTACCTTCAAGAACAACAGGAACTTCAACAGTAAGTTCAGTGTTCATATCAACTTCAAATAGGTCAAAGTGAACCATTGCATTTTTAATGTGGTGCATTTGAACTTCTTTGAAAAGAACAGAAGTAGTTTCTCCGTCAACTTCGATTTCAAAAATATTTGAATATCCTTCTTCAGAATAAGCTTTAAGTAAATCTTTTTCAAGACCAGATACTAATTTTGCTTCCTCTCCCTTTGAATAAAGAACTCCAGGAATTTCACCCTTAGCTCTAAGTTTATCAACTTTGTTTTTGCCCTTTGCATCTCTTTTGTTTAAAACTAATTTCATATATACCTCCAAAATTTATTTTATAATACCTGAACCAAGACATACATCGCCTTGATAAAAAACACATACTTGACCAGGTGTAACACCCTTAAGTGATTTTTTCAGTTTAACAACATATTTACCATTATTATTTTCAAGAGTCGCATCTTCATCGCTTGCCCTATATCTTATTTTAACAGATAAATCAATGGGAAGAGAAGGAATTTCTGTAATCCAAAAAATATCTTCAATTTCAAATTCATCCTTATAGAGAGCTGGATTATTAATTCCCTGTGCGACAATTAAAAGATTATTTTTCAAATCTTTGTCGGCAACGAAGAAGGGTTCACCACTTCCAACGCCACCTATGCCAATTCCACGTCTTTGACCAATTGTGTAGTGCATAAGACCAGAATGTTCTCCAATTACATTGCCCTTTTCGTCCACAATTTTGCCAGGCTTAGTAAAAAGAAATTGGTCTAAAAATTCATTAAAATCTCTTTCGCCAATAAAACAAATTCCAGTAGAATCCTTTTTTGAAGCAGTAGAGAGATTATATTTTTTAGCAATGTGCCTTACCTCATCCTTGGTTAAATCGCCAACGGGGAAGAGAGTCTTTGCAAGTGCATCAGACCTAACCCTTGACAAAAAATAAGACTGATCCTTATTAGGATCGACTCCCTTTAAAAGATAAGTTTTACCATTGACATTTTTTGTCCTAGCATAATGACCCATTGCAATATAATCAGCATCAAAATCCATTGCATAGTCGAGGAATGCCTTGAACTTAATCTCAGTATTGCACATTACATCTGGATTGGGAGTTCTGCCCTTTTTGTATTCGCTAAGGAAGTAAGAAAAAACTCTATCTCTATATTCTTTTTCAAAATTGACAGTAAAGTATTTTATGTCAAGTTGTGAACAGACAGAAACTACATCAATGTAATCTTCTCTTGCCGTACACATTCCGTCATCTTCAGCCCAGT
Source organism: Peptoniphilus sp. SGI.035 (assembly GCF_050315115.1). Lineage (NCBI taxonomy): Bacteria > Bacillati > Bacillota > Tissierellia > Tissierellales > Peptoniphilaceae > Peptoniphilus > Peptoniphilus sp. SGI.035. Next base: position 22,297 of record NZ_JBNPOJ010000003.1, on the reverse strand, counting down.
TTCTCATAAAAACAGCTGTAACATCATAGCCAGCTTCTTTTAAGAGAATTGCAGACACAGACGAATCCACGCCGCCACTCATTCCGAGAATGACTTTTTTGTTTTTTTGCATCAATACCTCCAATCCACTTAATAACAATACATAATTATACAATAGTTGACTTGAAAAATCTAGACTTATTTAACAAAATACAAGTTCTTAAGGCTTTTTGAGTAAAAAATAAAAAATTTTTTGTGGAATAATATTTGGATAAAAAATATTAGGGCAAAGATAAAACTTTGTGAAAAATATTTGAAAATTAGGGTAAAATTTTATTGACAAAAAAAACTATATGGAGTAGAATTATAGATTTATTTGACAGAATTAAATTTTTATAGTATAATAATCTAGTATTAAAAGTCTTTGGAAGGAATGAGTGTCAAATGAATCAAATGCAATTAATCAAGAAAGAACTTGAAAATCATATTGGAAAGAAAGTTATTGTAAGTGCCAATAAGGGCAGAAAAAAAATTGTTACTCGCAAGGGTGTTTTAAAGGCAATTTATCCAAGTCTTTTTGTACTTGAAGTTTTTAACGGAGAAGAACTTGTAACTGCAAGTTACACATATTCTGACGTACTTACATCAACTGTAAAAGTTACAGTTTTAGACGAAGATGTAAGTTATAAAGACGCAAAGATGATTTCATAAAATATTAGCTGCTTAGGCAGCTTATTTTTTTGCCTAAATTTATGGGAAAATTTTAAAGGAAGATTAAATTTTATAATAAAATCTAAATAAAGCAAAAAGCCTTAATATACATTGATGCAAAAAAATAAATTATGAATTATAATTAATTTGAGGTGTATTATGATTAAAAAGAATGCCTATGCAAAGTTAAATTTATCACTAGACATAATTGGCAAAAGGGAAAATGGATACCACGACATAAAAACTCTAATGGTAATGACAGATCTTTACGATGAGATGAGTTTTTCAAAAAGCAATAAAGTAGAAATATTAACTGATTTTAACTTTGATATAAAAGACAATTTAATTTACAAAGCTTACGAAACCTTAAAAAGTAAAGTTGGATATGACATCCCCTTTAAAATTGAGATAAATAAAAAAATTCCAATCGCAGCAGGGCTTGCTGGCGGCACATCCAATGGTGCAGCTACTTTTTACGCCTTAAACGAATTATATGACTTAAATTTTTCTAAAGATGAGCTAATAGAGATGTCAAAAAGTCTTGGAGCAGATTTTACATATATGATGACTGGTGGAACAAAAATTGCCAGCGGCATTGGTGATATTTTAGAAGATATAAGACCAATATATCTTGAAAATATATTAATCATAAATCCAGGTTATGGCATTTCAACAAAGGACGCCTACAACAAAATAAAGATAGATGATGAGCGAATTGATTTTCACAAAATTTTAGATGCAATTTATAAATTAGACATTGATAAACTAAATTTTCTTCTAAGAAATAAAATGGAAGATGTAGTTTTTAATATGCACAGAGATTTATTGGAGATTAAAAATAAATTAATTGAATTTAACTCTGCGGCACTAATGAGTGGAAGCGGTGCTACCATCTTTGGAATATTTGAAGACAAAAAATCTTTAGAAGAGGCATATTTTTATTTTAGTAAAATTTACAGATATACATATAAAGTGAGAGTAGGTGAAGGCTTTGGCAGTTTTTGACACAGGACCTGGCATTGTAGGTCTATACCAAGAACATCGCGACTTTTTAAATTATTATATTGACGACAAGTTTGAATACTATGGGCTTTACAAAAGGGACGCTGTAAATGAGAGAATTGAATATATAAAAAAATTTTTTAAAAAGGACAAAAAGGTTTATGTCATGGATTTTGACGCCATAAATTATTTTAAAGATTTTAAAAATGCAGAATTTGGAGAAAAATCTCTAAAAAATAAATTTATCGACAGAAAAATCTTATGCCTTTCATCAAAACTTACTTCAGAAGAAAAAACTTTAGATAATTTCACGAAGTCTTATGTAAAGTACCTAAATGTACCCCTCCTTATAAATGCCTCAAATGATGGGATAGCAGATGAAATTGTAAAAAAAATTTGTGGAGAATATTTTCAAGATTTTGATTTTACTGACTACGATTTAATTTTTTTGGCGTCAAGTGGACTTCATCTGAAGAAGGATTTTTTCAAAAAATATTTTAATGGAATAGAAGTTTTTTCAAATACAGATGCTATTTTAGAGGATTATGAATATAAAAAGGAAAATTACATAAGAGATTATTTTTATGTAACAAATTCAAAGAGAGAATTTTATTCAAGAAGTGAAAAATATTTGAGAGAAAAAAATGTTTTAAAGGATGGAGAAATCTTAAATGTATCAAAACTAAAAAGGAAAATAAAAAAAGTCCCAAATAAATGGGACTAATATGTAGCCATGCACCCTATGTCGAAAGTTAACCTCATCCGTTACCCATACAGTTAGCTCAAATTAGGCGACCCTTGCGGCACACAAAAGATCTTACTTAGTGCTGCTTCGATCAAGATCTGACACGGTTCATAAGTTTCTGTTGCGCAGGACCCAATCATCAACACCACTTATATGGGGCAGGCGATAAAATTAAAATCCTAGATAGGGAATTCGGCCCTGCTGTAGCGAATTGCAGGTACAGGACATCGCTAATTTCCCGCTTAGCATGGCGATGGCGGAGAGAGGGGGATTCGAACCCCCGATACATTTTCATGTATACTCGCTTTCCAGGCGGGCTCCTTCAGCCACTCGGACATCTCTCCATAACCTAGAAAGTTATTTTACAGTAGATTTATAAAAATGTCAAGAAGGTGATATATTGAAAACTAAGGATATTGTATTAAGAGAATTAGAAAAAAACAGAGCAAATTATATTTCTGGTCAAGAATTGGCAGAAAAATTAAATATTTCAAGGACAGCAATTTGGAAGGCAATAAATAATTTAAAGAAAAGTGGATTTCAAATTGAATCCCAAACGAAACTTGGCTACAAACTTTTAGAAACAGATGACAAATTATCTGAAGAAGGAATAAGAAAGGGACTTCGTGAAGAATTAAAGGACATAGACATAATTGTATTTGACGAAATTGATTCAACTAACACCGAAGCAAAGCGAAGATTATATTCCAGCGATGTCAAGGATTTTACTGTAATTGTATCAGATATGCAAAAGGGAGGTCGTGGAAGGACGGGCAAAACTTTTGAATCGCCAAAGGGAAGTGGAATTTACTTTAGCATAATTTTACATCCAAAGGAATTTTTTGATTTTTCCTTCTTTGATTTAATTACAGTTAAAGCAGCAGTTTCCGCTCTTCAAGGGATAAAAGAATCTACGGACAAAGAACCTCAAATAAAATGGGTCAATGATTTATTTTTGAAGGGAAAAAAGATTTGTGGCATTTTATCAGAACTCGATGCAGATTTTGAATCAAGAAGCGTCAAATCAGTAATTGTTGGAATAGGAATAAATGTAAACAAACCAAAGGACAATAGTTTCAAAGATTTAAAGGACATTGCAGGCTACATCGAAACTGATGCCATAAGAAATGAAATTTTATCTAGCATCTTAAACGCCTTTTATGAAAATAATTATAAAAAGAAAGACGAAGAAGTCATAGATTATTACAAAAAACATTCACTAGTAATTGGAAAAGAACTATCCTTTGAATTAAATGGCAAAAAATATTCCGCAAGGGGAATCGACATAAACGAAAAGGGAAATTTAATAGTAGACACTGGAGAAGAAAAAATTACCCTTTCAAGTGGCGAAGTTTCCATTAAAGGAGATTTTTATAAAAAGGGCTAACTTTTAAATGATTAAAAATTATAGTATAATTAAGGAAAGTTGAGGAGAAAAGATGAAAAGCCCTTTAAAAAATGAAATCGACAAAATTAAAGATGCAATCTCTTTTGGCATGCCAGGCCACAAGGGCAAGGACTTTTTTGACTTGAACATAAAAAGTGATTTGACAGAGATATTATACACAGATAATCTCCTAAATCCAAAGGGAGCAATAAGGGACTTGCACTTAGAGATAAAAAAATTATTTGGCTCAAAAGAATCCTTTATGACGACAAATGGTTCTACTGGAGCACTTCACATTGCAATTTCTATGGCTACATCTCCTGGAGATAAAATTTTAATACAGAGAAATGCACATAAGTCCATTTACAACGCCCTTATTTTAAATGATTTAGACCCAATTTACTTAAATACAATTTACGACGAAAAGCGTGCCATGTATTTTGGAATAGACCAAGAAGAACTAAGGGATAAAATCAAAAAAAATAATATCAAAGCTTGCGTCCTTGTAAGTCCAAATTATTTTGGCGGAATTTTAAAATTAAAAGAAATAATAAAAATTTTGCACGACAATAATATCGCAGTGATTGTAGACGAAGCCCATGGAGCACATTTATACTTTTCAGACTTAAAAAAATATTCTGCAATAGATGCAGGCGCTGACTTAGTTGTAAATTCAACGCACAAGATGATACCTTCGCTTACACAGACTGCACTAATTCACAGAGGGACAGATAGATTTTCTCACGATGAACTTTTAAAATTTATAAATATTTATAACAGCACTTCGCCATCCTATTTATTTATGCTTTCCATTGAAGCAGGATTAAAATACATGGACGAAGTTGGAAGAATTGAACTAAAAAATAGAATAGAAGATATTAAAAATCTAAAAAGAGAAATAAATTATAATTTAGATCTAAGCCACGACTCTATAATAGCATTAGACCCAATGAAATTTTTATTTAGAATTGGAAATATGAGCGGCGAAGAAATCCTAAAAGACTTTTTAAAAAACAAAAACATTAGACTTGAAATGGGCGATTTATACTACGCCCTTGCCCTAATTTCTCCAATAAATTCTAAAGGTGAAATAGAAAAATTAAGAGATGCAATTTTAAGTTACGATAACAATGACTTTAAAGAGATTTTGCCACTAAAATTTGAAATTCCAAAGAGAAAAATGATGCCAAGGGAAGCATTTTTAGCGAGAGGCGAATACCTTTCATATAAAGAGGCAAAGGGCAGAATTTCTAAAGAGATAATAGCAGCCTATCCACCAGGAGTACCATTAGTGAGTTTTGGCGAGGTCATTGACCCTAAAATTATAGAAAGTATAGACAGATATTTAAACGAAGGAATTGAAATAATAGGACTTCACGAAGATAAAATTGAGGTAGTTAAATGAGCACATTTATTACATTTGAAGGGCCAGACGGGTCTGGAAAATCAACAATTTGCAATTTAATTTATGAAGAACTTTTAAAGAACAAAGTAAAAACAATAAAGACTAGAGAACCAGGCGGCACTAGAATTTCTGAAAAAATAAGAGAAATTATTTTAGACAAAGATTTAAGTGAAATGGACATGAGGACAGAGGCACTTTTATATTCTGCATCACGAGCCCAACACACTTACGAAAAAATAATTCCCGCCTTAAAAAGCGGAATTACAGTTCTCTGCGAAAGATATGTCCTTTCATCCCTAGCCTATCAAGGATACGCAAGGGGACAAAAACTAGAAGACATTTTAAGCATAAATAATTTTGCAACGGGAAGGATAAAACCCGACATTGTATTTATATTTAGAAGTAGGGGAGTAACTCTTCACAGAAAAGACAAATCCTGCTATGACAGATTAGAGAGAGAACCCGACGAATTTCATAAAAAAGTTCGCGACTACTACAACAATTTAGAAAAAGAGGACAATTATTATTTTATAGATGTAAATAAAAGTATAGAAGAAGTTTTTTGCGACTGCATGAAAGTTCTAAAAGAGAGGATGGTTGTGTGAAACTTGTAATCGCAATAGTTCAAGATGAAGATAGCGAAAATTTAATAAAAACTCTTAACAAGAATAATTTTAAAGTTACAAAAGTAAGTTCCACTGGCGGATTTTTAAAATCTGGGAATGTTACAATTATTTCAGGGATTGACGACGAAGACAAGGATAAGTTTATGAAAATTTTAGAAGAAAATTCAAAGACAAGAGAAGTAAAAAGAACTATCCAACCAATTAATATTCCAGGTCAAGCTATGATTCCAGTGCCAATAAGCGTAAAAGTTGGTGGAGCGACAATTTTTGTAGTCGATGTATTTGATTTTAAAAAGTTTTAGGTGATATTATGAAAATGATTATAGCAATAGTGCAAGAGAAATACACAGATGCACTAATAGATAAATTTTTAGACGAAGACATATATGTTACAAGACTAAGTTCAACAGGCGGTTTCTTCAAATCGGGCAATACCACACTTTTGTTAGGTTGTGAAGAAAGTGAACTCGATAGGATTTACGCAATTTTTAAAGAGCTAACTGAACCCGAAGACATTCACATTAAAGAAGGGGACTTCAAAGTTTCTGGAGCCACAATATTTGTAGTTGACTTGGAAGATTCAAAGAGAATTTAATGTTTTTAGAAAACTCAGAAATAATAAATAGCTTAGAAAGAGATTTACAAAACAAATCTTATAGCCACGCATATCTTTTTTGCGGCTCAAAGGGAATAGGAAAGTTTTCTCATGCGAAAAATTTTGCAAGAGCAATATTAAAGGACAATAGCGAAGCCCTTAGATTTTTTAGCGGAATAAAAGAATATGAAGACTCCGACCTTTTTATAGTAAAGGGCAAAAGCATAATAAAAAAAGAAGAAATTGAAGAAATAATCGAAAATTCTTTCTCAAAACCCTATAACAGTAGCCACAAAATTGTAATCATAGACGATTTTGACAAAGTTACAGTAGAAGGACAAAATACACTTTTAAAAACCTTGGAAGAACCTGAGGATTATTTGATTTTAATATTAATATCAAGCACCATAAAAAAAATTCTTCCCACAATCATATCAAGGTGTAGGATTTTAAAATTTGCTGATGTTACAAGAGATAGAATAGAAGACTTTTTAATTAAAAAAAATATTACAGAAAAAAATGCAAAACTTTTTTCACGACTTTCCAATGGGAGTGTGAGCCTTGCCCTTAGATATTACGAAGATCCTGAACTTCTGTCAAAGAGAGAAGATGTAATAAAATTAATTGACAAAATTATAAGGAAGACAGAATTTATTTTTGACGAGATAAATTTTTTCAAGGACAATAAAGAAGATTTTGAAAATATTTTGAACTTTATGCTCACATGGTATATGGACTTAATATATATAAAAAATGGCAGAGAAGAAAAAATTGCAAACATAGACAAAATAGATTTATTAAAATTAGAAGACGTCAGTGTATCGCAAGTAATAAAATCCTATGACGCAATTATAAAGGCACTTGAGCGTCAAGAGAAGAATATAAATTTTGACTTAAATGTAGAAACACTTTTAATTGAATTAGGGGGAATTAGATGATAGAAATAGCTGGAATTAGATTTAAAAGAACTGGCAAAATCTATTATTTTGATCCCATTGATATAGATTTAAAAATTGGCGATTATGTAATAGTAGAAACTGTGCGTGGACTCGAATTTGGCGCAGTAAAACTTTTAAAAAAAGTAGAAGAAGAAAGCATTAAGGGCGAACTTAAACCAGTAATACGAGTTGCAAATCAAGAAGATAAAAATATCAATGTGGAAAATAGAAATAAAGCAAAAGAAGCAATTATAATATGTGAACAAAAGGTAGCAGAACATGGACTCGATATGAAATTAATTTCCTGCGAATACACCTTTGACCGCTCAAAATTATTGTTTTACTTCACATCAGAGGGCAGAGTGGACTTTAGAGAATTAGTAAGAGATCTCGCCTCAATTTTTAAAACTAGAATTGAACTTAGACAAATTGGAGTTCGTGACCAAGCAAAATTCGTCGGTGGACTTGGATGTTGTGGCAGACCAACTTGTTGCTCCACATTTTTAAGCGAATTTTCGCCAGTTTCAATAAAAATGGCAAAGGACCAAAATTTAAGTTTGAACCCTACCAAAATTTCTGGAATTTGCGGCAGGCTTATGTGTTGCCTAAAATACGAACAAGAAGGTTACGAATGTATTAACAAGAAAATGCCAAGAGCAGGCGAAATTGTAAAGACAAGTAGAGGCAAGGCGACAGTAGTTTCCACTTACACAATACAAGAACTTGTGAAAGTTATGTATGAATTTGAAGACGAAAAAGAAACAACCTATTTAGAACTCGATGAAATAAAACGAACTCGCGAGTTTAACAAAACTTTTATAAATGAATCAGTATCACTTAATGTAGAAGAATACGACGAAAGTGAACTTGTAGAATTAGAGAGGGATTAAGGATAAGCGATGCTTATCCTATTATTATGAAAATAAATAATTTTTTAATAAAGATATCAAACAAAATAAATAATTTTTTCAAAAAACATTTTGGAAGAGCAAGAGGGTTTAGACTTATAGTCATTGCTATAATGTCTTTATTTTCAGCTATGTTTTTCTATTACTACATAGAAGACTTTAACATACCAAAGGCACTAGCCTTTATAATATTTGCTTCTTTATTTTTTGTTTTTTACAATTTAGCGGAATTTTTACTTAAAATTATATTTATCCTATTAAAAAGAATTAGGACGAAAAATCTTGCTTTATATGCAATATTAATTTGGGGGATAAAATATTTTTACGACCAATGTCTATACTATGTGGACCTAGAACACTTTGAAATAATATTTATTGCAGTAGCTTTTTTAGTGATCCTTGCTTTTTCAAAGTCCCTAATTAGTTTTACAAAAAATAAAAAGAAAAAAGCACTATTATTTTTAATGCCAAGCATGATTATAATCCTTGCATCACTTTATTTTATGTTTTTCCCAGGATTTGACAGCAGAGAAGTCTATGAATTAAATGGCGAAAAAAATAAAATTGCATCAAAACCAGCAAAATATAAAGTTGAAGTAATAGATTACGAGGGAAACCCCGTAAATTTGCGTGATTACGTAAATTATAGCGGCAACACAAAAAAAGTTAGAGATAAGTTATTTGGAAAAACTTTAAAAGAAACAGAAGTTAAGGGCAGAATTTACGCACCAAAAAATTTGGCGAGAGCGCCACTTTTATTTGTAGTCCATGGCAATCACAGATTTACAACTAAAAATTATTTAGGCTACGATTATCTGGGACATTACCTCGCAGAGAGGGGCATTGCAGTAGTATCTGTGGACCAAAATATGTTAAATGGATTTTTTAAGTTTGGACTTTCCAACGAAAATGACGCAAGAGCAGTCCTCTTACTTGAAAACATAAAAAATATTTTATGGAGAAATAAAACAAAAGATAGCCTGCTATACAATAGATTTGACCCACAAAACATCGCACTACTTGGACATTCTCGTGGCGGAGAAGCGGCAGCAATCGCCTACAACTTTAACCAACTAAATTTTCATCCCGACGATGGAAATATTTCTCACAAATATAACTTTAACATCAAGGGTATAATCACAGTTTCTCCAACTTACGACCAATACGAACCATCAGACAAGAGCATAGTTTTAAAAGACGTAGATTATCTTACAATTGGCGGCAGCGACGATGCTGACGTAGATGGCTTCGAAGGGATGTTGCTCTACGACAATGTATTTTTTTCGGGAGAAAAGGACAACTTTAAATCGGCAATATATCTCGGCTATGCAAATCATGGCAACTTTAATTCACTTTGGGGCGACAGCGACATAGACCCTGCGGAAGGATTTTTCTTAAATGGAAAAGAACTTTTAGACGGAGATGACCAAAGAGAAATTCTTTCTATATACACTCTAAATTTTTTAGAAAACGCCTTTGAAAAAAGTTACAACAGAGAAATCTTTAGAGAAGGTTCAAAAGATTACGGCGACTTGCCAAAGACAAATTACTACAATAGATATATGGATTCAACCTTTATGAAAATCGCAGACTTTGAAGAAGACTATGACTTGACAACCACATCGATAAAGGGCGGGATAATAAATTTTGACAACTTAAATGACATTTATGAAGACAGCCACGAATATGGCGAAAGCTATTCCAACACCACAGCAGTTTTCTTAGATAGCAAAGAAAAATCAAGTTATGGGATGAGATTTACAGAAAAAATACCAACTGGAAAATTTTTGCAATTTGACATAGAAAATTTAAACTATATAGACAATTCAGATTCAGTAGATATAGAAATTCAAGACACTTGGGGCAATGCCGCTTCGCTAAACTTATCAAAATATAAAAACTTGACGCCAATGACAAAATCTTTTATCTACAAAACAGATTATCTCACAGGTGATTATGTAGATAGATACAGCCCCCAAACAGTTTTAATCCCAATGGAAGACTTTAAAAAGAAAAATGACAAGTTAAATATAGAAGAAATAAATAAAATAGAATTTCAAATCAAAGACAACACAAAAATATCAATAGACAACTTGGGAATTTCCAATTAGTTGTTTCAAAAGGAAAAATGAGGGTAACATAAAAGTATGAGTAAAGATGCTTTAAATATAAGCATAGCAAAAGTTACAAAAATAAAATCATGGGAGGTTTTATTATGGGAAAACTAATAAAAAAAATAAACGAACAATATAACTTTGAAATATCCTCAGGATATATTTACTATTCAATGGCAAACTATATGAAAGACAAGGGCATGGACGGATTTGCTCACTTCTTCAACAAACAAGCAGAAGAAGAATTTACACACGCAGAAAAATTGAGACAATTCTTATTTGAAATAGGCTCAAGACCAGAACTTGAAGGAATAGAAAAACCACAAGTAGAATTTGGAAACTTCACAGAAACATTTAAAGCAGCTTATGAACATGAACAAGAAGTAACAAGAAGAATAAACGAACTTGTAGACCTATCACTAGAAGAAAAGGACCGCAGAGTAACATCACTTCTACAATGGTATATTGACGAACAAGTTGAAGAAGAAGATAACTTCAGAGGAATAATCGAAAGACTAGAAAGAATAGATGAAAATTGGGCAGGACTATATATCTTTGACGGAGAACTTGCCAAGAGATAATTTAAAATCAAAAAAGGTACCTTAGGGTATCTTTTTTTATGAAATGCAAAATAAAATAAAAAATAAAAGAAGAAAATATTAAAAAAACGGGCAAAATGCACCACGACAAAAAATGAATTGCAAAAAAACAGCCCTTTTGTTATAATTTTACTTACGGTCGCAAGACCCTTTTCTATTAGCACTAAAAATAACTAAAGCAAAATCAATATTACATAAATATTTCAAAAAAATATCACGCACTTGATTTATGTAATGGAATTGTAATTTTACAAAGGAAATTTCTAGTGTATAATAGAAACATAAGAGGAACATGACAATTTAATAAAGTCGGAATAAGGCGATATTTATTTGTCACCTCTAAGTCGAGATTGTTCAGTCTCGGCGACAAAAGTTTGAGACTTTTGTAGAATCTACAAAATTTTTAAGGAGGTCGAAAGACAAATGAACAAAAAAATTATTTCTCTAGTACTAGCACTAGTAATGGTACTAGGAACATTCACAAGTGTCTTCGCCGCTGAAACAACAACAAAGCCAGAAGCTAAAAAAGCTGAAGCTGGAGAAAAAGTTGAAAAAGTAGTTGGAAAAGATAATAAAATCCAATACATTATCGACAAAAAACTTGTTGAAGGCTACGAAGATGGAACTTACGGACTTGATAAAAATATCAAGAGATCCGAAATCACAAGATTACTTGTACTAGCTAATGGTAATGAAGAATTATCTAAACAACTACAAGGATCAATGAAAATCTACTCTGACGTAGATGCTAAGCACTGGGCAAACGGAGTTATCACAGTTGGAACTACTGTACCATCTGATGCTAACGGAATTGCAATGCTAGCTGGATATCCTGACGGATCATTCAAACCTGAAAACGACGTAACTTATGCTGAATTAGCTAAAATGTTAGTAGTTCTTGCTAAAAAAGACCTAACAGCTGACATGGTTAAAAATGCTAAATGGGCATCTTCTTGGATGACTTGGGCAGCTGAACTTGGAATTCTTGACGATGTAACAATCGCTGATTCTAACAAAGCAGCTAATAGAGCAGATGCATTCACAATGGTTTACAATGCTCTATACAAAATGCAAGAATTCAAGAGAGTACCTGCTAACGAAACTAGAGGTATTATCTCTAATTTAACTAAAGACGTTCTTCAACTTAACCAAGATTCTAAAATGGAATACAAGGTTACTGGAGATACAGTATTTGTAACTGGTAATGATGCAAATAGACAACAAATTCAAAAATTAAGCTCACTTAACCTAAAAGCTACTGATTTCTATTTAGGTTCTCTAGTAAGAATTCTTACTAATGACAAAAACGAAGTAACTCACATTATTGAACTTGGTAACCCAGCAGAACTTGCTAGAAACAATGCTCCAGCATCAGTTTCATATAATAACACTGTATGGAGAGGTGTTGCTGATAACACTGTAGAAACAAGATGGTTTGACGCTAAGGGTGCTAAAAATCCTTCTAATGACAAACAAGTTGTATTAGACAATGAAGCTTATGCTACTATTGGTTTCAAAAACGAAAGCAGAGTAGATGCTAACAAGATTACTTTCCACAATGTTAAAACTAAGAATAATGCAAACACTGTTACACTAAAAATTAACGATAAAACTGAATTCTATGTAGCTAACCCTGGTAATAATATCATGAAGAAAGTTGCTAATGTAAATGAAGCACTTGCACTTCTTGGATATAAAAACTACGATAACTACAGAATCGTTGATGTATACGCTGGATTTGATACTGATGGACTTGACAGAAACTGGAAAGCTATCAAATATGATGATGCTGACAGAAACACTGCAAAAGTTGTAGTATTTAACCTTGTAAATAAATCATTTAAAGGTGAAAAATACAGAGTACTTGAAACTTCTGGTTCTAACTTTATAACAACTATTGAAAAAACAGACGGTACAATAATTGATAGAAACAATGTAAATGATACTTCAAGATTCCCATTAGAATATGGCGATAAATTTGATGTTATCGAACTTGATGATGTAAGAGCAGGATCTTTCTACAAGACTCTAATTGACCACTCTTCAAAAGATTTCCCAATCGTTAAGATTATAGAAGTTGACTCTGATAAGAAATTCATCAGAATTGAAGATATAAATGGTGCAAGAACAACTCTTGATATTAGAGATGCTGACATTTTCTCTGCTAAGAGATATGGTAAACTTGAAGTTGGCAATGCTATCCAATTTAAAGTAGAAAACAAAAACAGCAATGTTGCTGAAATTATTTCACTTCTTGGTGATGTAAAACCTAGAGATTCTATCGTAGGAATTCTTCCAGTAGCTGATAAATCTCAAAGAGTTGGAAAATTAGAAAGCGTTAAGACAGTAGGCAATGAAAAATACATGTTAGTTAGATTAGACTACAACCTATTTGACGAAGCTGACAGATATGGATATGCAACTTATGTAATTACAAATGAAGAAGCAGAAGCTCTTAAAGGTTTTGAAGGTCAAAAAATTGCTTTCAAAGTATTCGAAAGAAATTACAAAGGTGAATTCATTGCAACTGATATTAAATTAAACAATGAAGATCAACTTTTAATTGAAAAAGCTAAGAAAAATGTTGATGAAAAAGCTCTTAGAGATGAAGTAGCTAAGGCTGTTAAAGATGCTAATATAACAGCACCTAATGATGTTGCAACAGTTGAATATAATGCTGCTGATAAAACAGCTACTGTAACAATTAAGGATGATACAAAAGGTATTAAAGACATTAAGGGAACAGGAGCTATGGTTGCTTTAAAAGATTTAATAGATAACCACAATCTTGTAGCTTTCAAAATTGGGGATCAAGCTAAAATACCAACAAAAGATTTAACTACAAATGATTTAAAAACTATCGTTGCTGCTAACTTTGGTCAAGAACTAATTGCAGGAAATACTGATTTTACACTTAAAGATGCAAAGGGTAAAAAAGTAGATATTACTGTTTATCTTGAAAAAGGTGATGTTAAAACAACTGACACTTATACAGTTATTTTTAAATAATTAGTCTAAATGTTAAATAAAAGAAAAAACTCGAAGGAAACTTCGGGTTTTTCTTTTTTTACATATTTTTATTATTTAGGTAGGGTCTAATATTATTGTAACTTTATTGATATAGTCTTGGATAAAACAATGAATTGTAGTTTGCTCTTATACTCATTTTGCTAATTCCTTAAAGGCAAAATCATACTTATCCATAATTTTTTCAGAAACTTTTTCTGTGTCTATAAAATTTTTCTCTTTCTCATTTAGCGATAAATTTAAGGGCAGTCTTTGTTCTCTTATAGATTGTTTTATAAACATATTTATTGCCGAAGATGTATTTATCCCAATTTCTGCAACTAATTTGTTAAAGGACTCTTTATCTTTATCGTCAATGCTTATTGTCAAATTAACTTTGCTCATTTCATCACCTCTCAATGCAATTATACAAGTATTACACATTAATTTCAATATTTTACACATTTTATTAACATAAACCCTTTGCATTTACCTGTATTTATTTTTTTAAAAAATATTTTTATTTAAAAATAAAGAAATTTAAAAATAAGTTTAAATATATGTTTGACAAAGAAAAACAAAAGAATTATAATTACATCATAGAACAAATAGGAGGGAGCTATGATGAATGATTATAAAGATTTTAACAGAGTTTTGAGGTCTGCCCTTGTAGGCGAAGAGAGGTCAAAGGTAAAGGTATTAGATATGCTAGAGCCTCTAATTAGATCTTCTATCAAAAGTTATTGCCCAGTGTTTAGTGAGTTTGAGGATCTTTATTCTGATGGGAGGGCAGTTGTGCTTTCCTGCATTGAAGATTTTGACAACAAGAGGTCTTTTTTAAAGTATGTAAAATTATCTCTTAAATATTATTATCTCAACACTTATAAATATCTTTTGAATGTGAATAGTGATGTTCACGAGGTGGCTAAGGATGATGAGGAAGATAATTTAGATGTTTTCAATTCTATTGACGCTGGTGTGGACATTGAGGGCGACTATTTGGAGCGTGAGAGGCTTGGCATCTTGAAGAAGGCTATGGATTCTCTAACTCCAAGGCAGGAGACTGTGATTAGGCTTTTTTTCTATGAGAGGCTTGGTCTTTGTGATATTGCTAATTTTCTTGGTATTTCTAAGTGGACTGTGGTCAATCTTAAGAGGAATGCTATTAAAAATATGCGTGATTATATCTCTTGTTATTATAAGTAAGGAAGAATTTTAGTTTTCAATTACAATATTTTTAGGAGGTGTTTATGTTAATCGAGAAGCGACTTATTAAGTTTAATTTTTCTAAGAGAAGGGGCATGGTTAAGCCTATCTATATTGTGGTACACGATACTGGTAATAAAAATGCTGGTGCTGATGCAATGGCTCATTATAGATATTTTAATGGTGGCAATAGAAATGCTTCTGCTCATTATTTTGTGGACGACAAAAGGATTGTGGAGACTGTGGAGACTACTAATGTTTCGTGGCACTGTGGCGACGGTCATGGCAAGTATGGCATTACTAATACTAATTCCATTGGTGTGGAAATTTGCGTGAATAGTGATGGCAATTATGAAAAGGCTCTTGAGAATGCTCGCATTGTCATTAGGTTCCTCATGAATTTTTATGGTATTCCCATGAATCATGTCGTGCGACATTTTGATGCTTCCCACAAGATTTGTCCTCGTTCTATGAGTGATAATAATTGGAAAAAGTGGTGGGAGTTTAAGGAAAGTTTGTAGTTTAAAATTTTTTTATTTTGTCATAGCAACTTTTGACTATTTTTTCTATATATATAGTAGGAGGTGAAAATAATGGCAGTTAAGGTTGGCGAAAAGAAAGCAATGTTAAAGACTGTTAATACTAACACTAATGCTGATGGCAGCATGAAGAAGAGAAGTATCACTGTTAGAAATATTAATACTGAAGCTACTAATGATGTTCTTTATAACTTGTCTAAGGGTATTGGCTCTTTAGTAGATGGTACATTTGCTTCTGCTTCTAAGATTACTGAAGAAGTTTTTAATGAGGAAGTTTAATTTTTTGATTTATTAAGAAAGGAGAATTTTTATGAAAAGTACAATGACACTTAGAATTGCCTTTGCTGATGAGGGTGGCAATCCTTACAATATTTCTGTTTTAAATCCTAGGGAAAGGGTTACAAAAGAGGATGTAAAGAATGTTGGAGATATTATTACTAATAATAATCTCATCAATGGCAAGCAAGGTTTTGTGAAAACTTTTAATGGCGCTTCTATAATTACTAGAACTGAAAAGGAACTTTAATTATGGAAGATCTTTTGACTAGTATTTCAAATATTGGGTTTCCCATTGCTATTTCTTGTTATCTCTTAGTGAGGTTGGAGAAAAAGATGGAGGAACTAAAGGAAGTTATTGTGAAGTTAAGTAATGCTATTGAAAAGTTTAGCAAGTAGGTCTTGCTTATTAATTTAATTAAATTATTTGATTAAATTTTTTACATAGGCGAAAGCCTTATTTTTTTGTGCAAAATTAAGGCTTTCTATTTTATTTAATTTCTAACTAATAGGTGGTCGCCAACTAGTGCTGTCTTAAAGGTTTTGTAAAAGTTAGGGTCAAAAAATATTGGGCAGTAGTCTTTGGTATTTGTTTTTTCTATAAAGTTTTCATAAATTATTTTTATATTTTCTTTTTTTAGTCCAAAGCATAGGGCGAGGAGAAATTCTTCTTCTGTATCTCCATTGCAATTTAGCAGTTTCTTTTCTACTTTTTCTAGTTCTCTAAATTTTTTATTGCCTAGTTCAGTCATTTTGGAGAAGCTTATTATTAATGTTGCGTAAAAAAATAGGGATAGAATTATGCTTGCTATTCCAAAAAAGTTTTCGTTATACACTGTGATTACGCCAAAGAAAAATAATAGGGAGAAGATTACAAAGGAAAGGAGAATTTTAAAGGTTTTCTTTTCTCTTGTAAAAAGTTTTTTTGCCACCATTTCATCTTCTAAAAAGCTCAAGAAGTCGTTAAATTTTTTGTTGTAATCATCGGGTTCTTTTCTTCTAAGTTTGTCCAGAGTTCTCGTTGAAACTTCGCCCTCGCCAAAGGATAAAAGTATGTCAAAAAGTTTTTTTTCTGCGGAATCTAGGGCAGGGAAGTTTACATTTTTTAGTTTAAATTCTACTTTTTCTTCTCCTTTTTTATTTTTATAAAAATTTTTTTCGATTTCTAAATTGCCACTTCCGCAAGCTTTTACTATCATTGCGATAATTGTGTTGTAAATAAAATTAGGTCCTTTGTATAGGTAGCCCTTCTCGTAAAACTCAAGGTCCATGTTTTTATTTTTTGGCATTTCATTTTTTCTCTTCATGAGGAGATAACTCATAATAAAGGACAAAAGTATTAGTAAAATATTTATTGTCAAAAAGTATGTATTTGATAAATTTATTTTAAAATCCATGTGATCACCTATTTCTATTATATACAAAAAAATTATTTTGGGTATAATAAATCTAACGGAGGGATATAATGTACGATATTATTATAATTGGCGGAGGCCCAGCAGGTTTATCTGCAGGTCTTTATGCAGCGAGAAGTAAAAAGAAAACTTTAATTATAGAAAAGGGAATCGAAGGCGGTCAAATAGCTGAAACTACTAATGTGGAAAATTATCCGGGCATCGATTCTATTACTGGTGTTGAACTTGGAAAGAGAATGGCTGACCAAGCTAAAAAGTTTGGTGCAAAAATTGTCATGGACGAGGTTGTAGACATTGAACTAGAAGGCGAAGTTAAAAAGATTAAGGGTTACATCGACACTTATGAGGCAAAGGCAATTATTATTGCCACAGGTGCTTCTCCACGAGAAATTGGTGCGCCTGGCGAAAAAGAATACAAGGGACGTGGCGTAAGCTATTGTTCTACTTGTGATGCTGCTTTTTATGAAGATGAAACTGTCTATGTAGTTGGTGGAGGGGACTCTGCTATTCAAGAGGCACTTTTTATTACTAATTTTGCAAAAAAAGTTTACATCATTCACAGAAGGGATGAGCTTAGAGCGACAAAGGCTCTTCAAGAAAAGGCTTTTAATAATGAAAAAATTGATTTTATTTGGAATTCAACTGTTAAGGAAATAAGGGGCGACAAAATTGTCACTGAAATGATTTTAAAGGACACTAAAACTGGCGAAGAAAGGTCAATTAAATCTGATGAACCCTTTGGAATTTTTGTATTCATAGGATATATTCCTAAGACTGAAATGTTTAAGGGAAAGGTTGAAATAACTGAGGATGGCTACATCAAGACTGACGACGAGATGAGGACAAATGTTAGAGGAGTTTTTGCAGCAGGCGACATTAGAAAGAAAAGTGTCCGTCAAGTTATAAATGCTGCGGGCGACGGTGCAGTTGCAGCTATGAATGCACAAAAATACATTGACGAAGAAGAAGGAAACTTATACGAAGGTTTTAAAGAAAGTGAATAAAATAAAAAAACATTGGTTGAAGTCAATCAATGTTTTTTAATGCCATGCTTTGCAATTTTTATTTTTTTATTTCAAAATTTTTTTATAATGCATTAAAAAAATGTAATTTAATAAATTTGTGCTATTTACTTGATATTAATTTTATAAGTATTATAATAGATTGTGAACTTTTTAACCAAGATAGGATATTATGGAAAAAATACAAGAAATTTGCAAAAACTTTTATAAAACTAAAAATATTTCCTTTGATGATTTTTCTTTTTTGATGAATTTAAAGGATGAAGATGCAGAAGAGCTTTACGCCTTTGCGAGAAATTTGGCAGTAAAAAACTTTGGCAGGGAAATCTACATAAGAGGTCTAATAGAGATAAGCACTTATTGCAAAAATAATTGCTTTTATTGTGGTCTTAGAAATGCAAATAAAAATGCTACGAGAATTAGATTGTCCAAGGAAGAAATTTTAAATTTGGCACAGCATTCTGTTTCTCTTGGCATTAAGACCATTGTCATGCAAGGTGGCGAGGATGATTTTTATACTCTTAGCTATCTAAAGAAAATTATTGGAGAAATCAAGGAAAGGTTTGGAGATGTTGCAATTACTCTTTCCCTTGGAGAGAGAGATTTTTGCGATTTTGAAGAACTCAAGGACATGGGTGCTGATAGGTATCTTCTTCGTCACGAAACTTTTTCTAAAAGTCATTATGAAAAGCTGCATCCAAAGTCCATGAGTTTTGAAAATAGGATTAGCTCTATTTTTAAATTAAAGGAACTGGGATTTCAAACGGGTTGTGGAATGATGATTGGTTCGCCCTTTCAAATTTTAGAAAATTTATATGACGACTTAAATTTTATTTTAAAGTTAAAACCTCAAATGGTTGGTATTGGGCCTTTCATACCACAGCAGGACACTCCCTTTAGAAATTATGAAAGGGGAAAGCTTTCCGATGTTTTAAAAATGCTCGCTATTATTAGAATTTCAGATGAAAAATTGCTTTTGCCAGCGACTACTGCTCTTGGAAGCATTGATGATTTTGGCAGAGAAAAGGGAATACTAGCAGGGGCAAATGTCTTGATGCCAAATGTAGGGGCAGAAAAGCTCAGAAAAAATTATAAACTTTATGACAATAAAATTGGGACACAAGTTGAAAACTCTGATGATTTTAAAGGTTTAGAGGATAAATTAAAGAGGATTGGTTATAGGATCTCTTCTTCAAGGGGAGATTATAGGTAGAAAAGAAAGAAGGCAGAAATGTATAAGGTAGATTCAAGAGTTGCAGAAGAATTTATTAATCACGATGAGATTATGGACACTATTGCTTTTGCTGAAGAAAATAAAAACAATAGAGAGGTGCTTGAAAAAATTCTAGAGAAGGCAAAAAAGGAAAAGGGGTTAAGTCATAGAGAGGCGGCTGTCCTTCTTCTAAGTGAAGATGATGCTATACAAGATGAAATTTATAAATTGGCAAAGAAAATAAAGGAAGACCATTATGGCAATAGAATTGTACTTTTTGCGCCACTTTATCTTTCAAATTATTGCATAAATGGTTGCACTTATTGTCCCTACCACTCAAAAAATAAAAACATTAGAAGAAAAAAATTAACTCAAGAAGAGATAAAAAAAGAAGTAATTGCTCTTCAAGACATGGGACACAAAAGACTTGCCATTGAACTTGGAGAAGACCCTGTGAACAATCCCATAGAATATGTTTTAGATTCTATAAAAACTATTTATTCTATTAAGCATAAAAATGGTCAAATAAGAAGAGTCAATGTCAATATTGCAGCGACTACTGTGGAAAATTATAAGAAGCTTAAGGATGCTGGAATTGGAACTTATATTTTGTTCCAAGAAACTTACAACAAAAAATCCTACGAAGAGCTGCACCCAACGGGACCTAAACACAATTACGATTATCATACTGAGGCAATGGATAGAGCTATGGAAGCTGGCATAGACGATGTTGGCATGGGAGTTTTATTTGGGCTTGAAACTTATAAATATGAACTCGTGGGACTTTTAATGCATGCGGAACATTTGGAAGCGACTTTTGGAGTGGGACCTCATACTATTTCTGTGCCGAGGATACAACCAGCTGACGACATTGACCCTCATGAGTTTAAAAATCAACTTTCCGATGATATTTTTGAAAAAATAGTTGCACTTATAAGGGTTTCCGTTCCCTACACTGGAATGATTATATCTACAAGAGAGTCAAAAAGGGTAAGGGAGCGTGTGCTTCAACTAGGGGTAAGTCAAATCTCTGGCGGTTCAAAAACTTCTGTTGGTGGTTATGTTGAAGAGGAAAAAGAAGAGGATAATTCACAACAGTTTGATGTTTCCGACAATAGAACTTTGGAGGAGGTTATAGACTGGTTAATTGAACTTGGTTACATTCCAAGTTTTTGTACAGCTTGTTATAGAGCGGGAAGGACTGGCGACAGATTTATGAAACTTTGCAAGTCAGGTCAAATTTTAAATTGTTGTCAACCTAATGCTCTTATGACTTTAAAGGAATATATGCTAGATTACGGAAATGAAAGGACTAAAGGGCTTAGCGAGAAGTTAATCGAGGAAGAGCTTAAAAAAATTCCCAATGAAGTTGTGAAGAAAAGGGCGACAGAATACATCAATGAAATGGAAACTGTGGGAAAGAGAGATTTTAGATTTTAATGGAGCTTAACAAAACTAATTCGGGAAATAGAATTCACATTGGTTTTTTTGGGAAAGTAAATGCGGGGAAGAGTTCTGTAATAAATGCCTTTGCAAATAGAGATATATCTATTGTGTCAAATAAAGAGGGAACTACAACTGATCCTGTGTACAAATCTATGGAAATAAAATCTTTAGGGCCTTGCCTTTTAATGGACACAGCTGGCATAACTGATACAACAGAGCTTGGAGAAAAAAGGCTAAAGAGGACTGAAGAGGTAATTTTAAAGACTGATATAGCAGTTGTGGTAGTGGCTGATACCGATAATTCAAGGGAAAAAGAGCTGATAAAAAAATTTAAGGACATGCCCGTTATTATATTGATAAATAAAATTGATATTTTGCGTGAGGGTGAAATTAAAAAAATTAGAGAAAATTTTAGGGATTTTCCCGTGGTGGAAGTTTCTGCAACTGCGAAAATTGGCTTTGATATATTTTTAGAAGAACTTTTAAAATTCAAACCCAAAAAAGAAGAAAAACTTTTTGATGGAAGGGTGAAGGAAAAAGATTTAGTCTTACTTGTAATTCCTCAGGATATTGCAGCACCAAAAAATAGATTGATTTTGCCACAAGTGCAATCAATTCGTGAACTTTTGGACAGAAATGCGATTGTAATGATGGTAAAGCTAGAGGAACTTTCCGATGTACTTTTAATTTTAAATAAAAAGCCGGACTTAATCATTGCAGATTCTTCGGTTTTCTTGGAAGTTTATGAAAAGAAACCGGAAGATGTAAAACTCACTTCATTTTCAGTTTTATTTGCAAAGTTGAAGGGCGACATCGAGGAGTATTTAAGGGGAGTAGAGGCTCTTAAATCTTTAGATGAAAATTCAAAGATTTTAATCGCCGAATGTTGCACTCATGCTCCAGCAGAAGAAGACATTGGAAGGATAAAAATACCAAATATGATTCGCAAAAAGGTTGGAGAAAATTTAAAAGTTGACGTAAGTAGTGGATCGGCTTTTCCTGAAAATATTTCAGATTATGATTTGATTATTCAGTGTGGCGGCTGTATGTTAAATGCAAAAAATATAAGAAATAGGATAAAAAGTGCAAAAGAAAAAAGTATCCCCATTACAAATTATGGCATTGCCATTGCATATTTTAAGGGGATACTCGATAAAATAGATTA